>DAOVYS010000203.1 GCA_030635485.1 Pseudomonadota bacterium
CCTTGGTTAGCCGTGCGTTAATCAACAGTGTGCGGCATATCAGGCAAGGACTGTTGGTGCAGTACCGTACGGCTCCTTCAGTACTTACCCCGTATAGGGCGGCCTGAATTATTGCATTTTGCTCTGCGTGGAGTCCCCGGCACAGTTCGTGGCGTTCTCCGGAAGGAATACCCATTTTTTCACGCAGACATCCTGTTTCAAGGCAATGTTTGATAGCCGAAGGGGCGCCGTTATATCCGGTTGCAATGATTCTTTTATCACGGACCAGGATGGCACCGACCTTCCTGCGCAGGCAGGTTGACCGCTGGGCCGCCAGTTCTGTGATGTTCATGAAATATTCGTCCCAGGAGGGGCGTGAATTACGGTCCATTTTGTTATTTCGTTAAGGATTAAGAAAATTTTTTGGCAGAGGGAATTTCTCACACAAGGTTCTGACCTGTTTTCGGACATTGTTACGTTCCGACTCATTGTCCCTGTATTTGATGGTGTGATCGATCCAGCCTGCGATTTTTTCCATCTCAGGTTCTTTTAAGCCACGGGTAGTGATGGCTGGCGTGCCGATCCGTATGCCGGAGGTGACAAACCTGCTGGCCTGATCAAATGGGATTGCATTTTTATTCATTGTTATCCCGGCCTGTTCCAGTATTGATTCGGCATCTTTGCCTGTGATTGACTTCTCCGTGAGATCAACGAGGATGAGATGGTTGTCCGTGCCGCCAGAGACCAGTCTGAATCCAAGCCCTGTAAGCGCCTCTCCCAAGGCCTTTGCGTTTTTCACAACCTGTTTCTGGTAATGGATGAATTGTTCACTCATTGCTTCCTTAAAGCCTACTGCCTTGGCAGCGATAGTATGTATCAGGGGGCCGCCTTGAATGCCGGGGAATATTTTGCTGTTCAGGATTTTTCCAAACTCCTCTTTTGCAAGAATCAGCCCACCCCTGGGACCACGTAGGGTTTTGTGAGTTGTGCTTGTGACAAAATCAGCGTAAGGGATAGGCGAAGGATGGACCCCGGCCGCGATCAGTCCGGCAATATGCGCCATGTCCATCATGAAGAGGGCGCCCACCTTGTCTGCAATTTTTTTGAATCCCTCAGAATCGATAATCCTCGGATATGCGCTGGCGCCGGCCACGATCATCTTGGGCCTGTGTTCCAGCGCGATACGCTCTACTTCGGCCATGTTGATCTGTTCGGTTTCTTTGTCCACTCCATACGAGGCAAAATTATATAGCTGTCCGGAGAAGTTGACCGGACTCCCGTGGCTGAGATGGCCGCCATGGGCGAGATCCATTCCAAGCACTCTGTCAAAGGGTTTAAGGGTGGCAAAATAGACTGCCATGTTGGCCTGGCTTCCGGAATGGGCCTGCACATTAGCGTATTCCGCGTTAAATAATTTTTTGGCCCGTTCAATGGCCAGAGATTCGGCCTTGTCCGCATGTTCGCATCCGCCGTAATATCGTTTGTTAGGATATCCTTCAGCATATTTGTTTGTGAAGACGGATCCCTGGGCTGTAAGGACCGCTTCACTTACGTAATTTTCCGAGGCGATCATTTCCAGTTGAAAGGTCTGCCGGTCGAGTTCATTTTCAATGCAATCGAAAATTTGGGGGTCAACTTGTTTAAGGTAATTCACGTTACAACCTTTCTCTGTCAGAGATATATATAAATTTTTTTTGCCGGTTTCTGGAGTTTTTTTAAAAAATTCGGTTATTAAAACATATTGATTCGCTTCAGATGGCGGCCGCCGGCAAATTCGGTTGCAAGCCATGTTCGGACAATTTCAATCGCAAGACCCGGGCCGATTACGCGTCCACCAAGACATAGGACATTGGCATCATTATGCTCCCTACTCATTTTGGCGGTAAACAACTCATGACACAAGGCCGCCCTGATGGCGGAAGAGCGGTTAGCCGCCATTGACATGCCGATTCCCGTGCCGCATATCAGTATGCCGCGATCACAGCCGCCTTTTTCCACAAGCGTACAGACCAGCCTGGCAAAATCGGGGTAATCAACCGATTCATTTGAGTTGCATCCCTGATCATTAATTTCATGTCCCAATTCTCCAAGCAGCGGGACGATTAGACGTTTGAGATCAACTCCTCCATGGTCACAACCGATAGCAATTTTCAACTTGATTCCTCTAATGACCGGCGGCCGGTCTCTGCCGGGCGCCTATTTGTTTTAGGAGTCTTTCCTGGAGGACAGCCGGGGATAAAAAATTGTATTAGTGAACAGTTACTTTCAGCCCTCATACCGTTTCAGCAAAAGGGAGGCGTTGGTGCCGCCAAAGCCGAAGGTGTTGGACATGGCCATCCTGATTTTTGCCTTTCTGGCCATATTAGGCACATAATCAAGATCACATTCAGGACCAGGATTTTCCAGATTGGCAGTGGGAGGTATGGTCTCAGTGTGGATGGCCAGGGCGGTAAACACAGTCTCAATGCCGCCTGCGCCGCCCAGCATATGGCCTGTCATTGATTTCGTGGAGCTGACCGCCAGTTTGTAGGCATGTTCGCCAAACACGGTCTTTACGGCACGGGTCTCACATATGTCGTTTACCTGGGTCGATGTCCCATGTGCGTTGATATAATCAACATTGTCAGGTTCTGCTCCAGCACAATCAAGGGCCGCCCGCATGCAGCGAACTGCTCCCTCTCCATCTTCCGGAGGTGAAGTAATGTGGTAGCCGTCACCGGACAGTCCGTAACCTGCCATTTCAGCATAGATTTTTGCGCCGCGATTCAGAGCATGTTCAAGTTCCTCCAGAATGAGCATGCCGGCCCCTTCAGCTATGACAAAACCATCCCGGTCTTTGTCAAAAGGCCGGGATGCCTTTTCCGGTTCATTATTCCGGGTTGACAGCGCCTTCATTGCGCCGAATCCGCCGACAGCCAGCGGACAGATTACTGATTCGCTTCCGCCGGCGACCGCAACATCACAATCACTGCGTCTGATCGATTGAAAGGCTTCACCAACCGCATGCGAACCCGCTGCACAAGCCGTTGTCAGCGTCAGGTTAGGTCCTCTGGCCCGGATGTGAATGGATACCACACCCGCATTCATATTCGGGATGACCATGGGTATAAAAAAAGGTGTTATTTTCTTTGGCCCGCGGTCTAAGAATACCTTGTGGTATTTTTCAATAGTCGGCAGTCCGCCGAGTCCGCATCCCGTGATTACTCCGACCCTTGCAGAGTTTTGGTCGGTTATTTTGAACCCTGAGTCGGAAAGGGCCTGATCGGCGGCCGCAATTGCGTACTGAACAAAAAGATCAGAGCGCTTTGCGAGTTTTCTGTCCATAAAGTCCTCCGCATTGAAGTCCTTTACTTCCGCCGCAATCTTGACCCTGAAATCTTCCGTATCAAAGCGCGTTATGGGAGCGACCCCGCTTTTACCTTCGCAAAGCCCTTTCCAGGTCTTTTCAACGCCGGTGCCCAGTGGGGTTACTAGACCGAGACCGGTTACCACAACTCTTCTGTTCACCTTATATCACCCCTCATTTGAAATATGTCGGTCTCTATTTTGCTTAAATATTCGGCAGCACTCCATCTGCTGCACGCGCCCGAAGGAAGTGCCCTTGGGGTGCACTGCCAAACATTTACATTCCGTGGTTTTTTAAAGTTTTTTGCACGTACCCGAATATTTACTATTTTGCAGCCGAATTCACATAATTAACAGCATCCTGGACGGTTGCAATTTTTTCCGCGTCTTCGTCTGCAATCTCGATGTCAAACTCCTCTTCAAACGCCATAATGAGTTCCACGAGATCAAGAGAATCAGCGCCCAGGTCATCCACAAATGATGCTCCAGGCACAACGCTGTCTGCGTTTACACTAAGTTGATCAACGATAATATCTTTGAGTTTTGTTGCTATATCTGAGGACATAATCACTTCTCCTTGGTTCCGGTCATCTTTAGACCTGAAATTTTATAATCTGGTTTTAAATTATTTGAGCTGTGCAATTAGTGATTACGACTTAGGAATCACGATTTTTAATTTCATAGTTTTAGTAATGAATGTAACGGTCCGGAACAACATTACTTTTTCATGAACAATTCGTAATTCGTAATCCGTAATTCCTAATTATACTGCGTTTTTTTACGCCATCAGCATCCCGCCGTTTACGTGAATGACCTGGCCTGTAATATACCTGGCCTCTTCTGAACAGAGAAAGGCAACCGCACCTGCCACGTCTTCAACTTTCCCAAACATTCCCATGGGTATCTCGGATAGAATTTTATCACGGATTTTTTCATTTAAACCGTCGGTCATTTCGGTTTCAATGTAACCAGGCGCAACTCCATTGGCCGTCACACCCCTTGATGCCAGCTCTCTTGCCACGGATTTGGTCAGACCGATGAGGCCCGCCTTGGCAGCCGCATAGTTTGCCTGTCCGGCATTGCCTGTAAATCCTATGACTGATGTTATAGTAACGATGCGGCCCCACCGTTGTTTCATCATGGGCCGGCACGCCGCCTTGATACAGTTGTAGGCGCCTTTCAGATTGATGGCCATGACCGTATCCCAGTCATCTTCCTTCATGGTGGCGACCAGTCCATCACGAGTGATTCCCGCGTTGTTGACCAGGATGTTGATTTTTCCGAGATCTGCTATTATTTCTTTAAAGCCGGTCTGAACTTCCGAGGCGGCTCCGATATCGAATTTGACGGCATGGGCTTTGCCGCCTTTGGCCTTAACCGCATCTACTGTTTCTTCGGCTGCGTCAGGCCGGCTGACATAGTTGACAACCACCCTGGCTCCAGCGGATGCCAGGCGCAGGCAGACAGCCCTGCCGATTCCGCGGCTTCCACCGGTCACAACCGCAACTTTTCCGGAAAGATTCATTGTTTTCATATCCTTCGCTTACATCCGGGGGGTTAGTAAACGGTTATGATTTTATGAGCGGCTCGCTTTTATTTTCTCGATTACACGGGGGACGATTTCAAAAAGATCTCCCACAACACCATATGTTGCAACTCCGAAAATAGGCGCCTCGGGATCCTTATTAATGGCAATGATCACTTCAGAAGACTGCATGCCGACCAGATGTTGAATTGCGCCTGATATTCCGCATGCGATATATATTTTGGGGCAAACGGTTTTCCCGGTCTGTCCGACCTGGTGCGGATAATTGATCCA
>DAOVYS010000054.1 GCA_030635485.1 Pseudomonadota bacterium
ACTCGCCCTGATCACGTGCACCTGGGGCACTGGTAAACGCTTACATGTCGGCGGTTCCAGTAAGTTCGTACTCCTGGTGAACGGTTACTGAGTTCCCGTACCTGGTAAAAAAAGGATTACTAAGATGACAGGGGCTTTTCTGATAGATCATATCTACATGTTTGTCTTTCTTGTTGTGGCTTTTGTCTTTGGAATCGGAGCCTTTATCGCCTCTTCCCTGCTTGCCCCCCGAATCAAGACCTCGCAGACCAGAACTACCTACGAATGCGGCATGGAGCCATTCAGTGATGCATGGAGCCGTTTCACCATGGTCTACTATGTCTACGCACTTATGTTTCTCGCGTTTGGCGTGGATGTCCTTTACCTCTTTCCGGTTGCATTGGTATACGGAGAAAATTTTCACGGCAGAGAAGTTGTTGAACTGGTTATATTTGTTCTCATTCTTTCACTGGCAATTGTGTATGCCTGGAAAAAATCTATTTTTGAATGGGGAAGAAAAAACGGTGAAGGAGAATGGCTGTGAATAAAAACGAGTATTATAAAAAATATTCCTGCTATGACAAAGAGAGTCCCTACCACGATGTCTGCGCCGTGGATCCTGCTGTTGTGAACCTTCCAGTAGTTCAGGAGATTATCGATCTGTTCCGCGCCAACTCTCTCTGGCCTTTGACCTTTGGTCTGGCCTGTTGCGCAATTGAGATGATGGCATGCGGCATGGCCCGTTTTGATATTGCAAGATTCGGCGCAGAGGTGTTTCGCGCGTCCCCCAGGCAGTCGGATGTCATGATAGTGGCTGGAACCGTGAACAGGAAAATGGCGCCGGCCCTTGTCAGGCTCTATGAACAGATGCCCCCGCCCAAGTGGGTTATAGCCATGGGCAATTGCGCCATAAGCGGCGGGCCCTTTAATGTTCAGGACAATTACAACGTAATAGAAGGAGTGGACAAGTTGATCCCTGTTGACGTTTATGTCCCGGGCTGTCCTCCTCGCCCTGAAGGACTTCTTGAAGGGATATTCAAACTTCAGCAGAAACTTGCCGGAAAACGCTTATGGCCGGTGGCTGAACTGAAAGAGTAATAAAGGACTCGGAAAGCAAACAGATGTCGCATGATGCGCTGAAACAAGCCATTCAAACAATACTTCCGGAAGCTGTCAAGGACAGTAGTTACAATGAAACAGGGCATCACCTGGATATTACTGTTTCTTCGGAATCTCTTGTCCAACTGGTGGAGGTACTGGACCAAAAGGGATTTTATCTGGTGGACGTGACTGCCGTGGATCTCATTCCCGAGATAGAGGTTGTCTATCATTTTGCCCTTTGGCAAAAACTTTACAGAATTATAGTAAGGGCCTACATCCCTCGCAACCATCCTGAAATCCCCACTATTTCTCACATTTACCCAGGAGCCGACTGGCACGAGCGGGAAACCTTCGACTTTTTCGGCATCAAATTTCTCAACCATCCGGAACTAAAACGCCTGCTGCTCCCGGAAGATGCTGATTTTCATCCTCTTCTAAAGAAAGAAAGTCTTTTAGAAAAGGTGGAGGCTGTCAGATCCGGATTCCGGAAAGGGGGCTGCCGGATTACATATGGAGATTAGCGCCGACAGAGACGGGAACACCTTTTATCTGAATATGGGTCCCCAACATCCCAGCACCCATGGGGTCTTGAGAGTGATCCTCAAGATGAACGGAGAATATATCCAGGAGGCCGAATGCGTCCTCGGCTATATTCATCGAATGCACGAAAAAATCGGCGAATCCATGTTTTTTTCACAGTTCTATGCCTACATGAGCCGGATGGACTATCTTTCGGCCATGGCCTATAATCATGGCTATACCGGCCTGATCGAAAAAATGGCAGGCATCGAACCGCCTCTCCGGGCCGAGTATATTCGAGTAATAACCGTGGAGTTGAATCGTATTTCGAGCCACCTTGTATGGCTTGGAGCCTATCTCCTTGATCTCGGAGCCTTTACCCCCATTATGTATGCGTTTGATGACAGGGAGATGATCCTTGACCTTCTTGAAAGCATTACAGGCTCGAGATTAACGTACAGTTATTTTCGTTTCGGCGGGGTCTGTAAGGATATTGATGAGGATTTCATCCGTGGAACCAGGGCCTTTATCAAAAAAATGCGAAGCAGGCTCAAGATGTATGACACCCTGGTTACAAAAAACGTCATCTTCATCGGCAGGGTCAAAGATATCGGGATCATCTCTCAGGATATGGCTCGCAGATACGGGGCTACCGGTCCGGTCTTAAGGGGGTCGGGCATAGAATACGATATCCGCAAAAATGAGCCTTATTCAGTCTACCCGGAATTTGATTTTGATATTCCCACGGGTTCCACCGGTGATGCCCGGGATCGGTATCTGGTGCGCGTGGCTGAGATAGAACAGAGCTTAAGAATCATTGAACAGGCGCTGGACCGCCTCCCTGACGGACCTTACAGAACGGAAATTCCTCCGTTTATCGAACTGGAGCCGGGCGACTGTTATTTCCCGGTGGAAAGCGCGAGAGGTGAATTTGGAATCTATCTGGTAAGCAACGGGGAAAAACGACCTTACAGGATGAAGTTGAGGACTCCGAGTTTTTCAAATCTGAGTCTGTTTAATGAATTGACCAAGGGTTATATGATTGCCGATGCAGTATCGATTCTCGGCAGTCTTGATCTTGTTATCCCTGAAATAGACAGGTAGTTGCCCGTGACCACTATAGGACCCGACACAATCATGATCGTGCTTCCGAGGCTGGCGCTTTCCATTTTAATGGTGCTGGGGTTTATTGCTTTAAACGGCATGATGCTGGTCTACATGGAAAGAAAGGTGGCCGGACATATGCAGAGGAGACTAGGCCCCATGGAGGTCGGACCTCACGGCATACTGCAGACATTGGTTGACGGAATCAAGCTGATAGGCAAACAGTATATCCCCCCGTACAAGATTGACAGACCCCTTTACCTGCTGGCCCCTGTCATATGTTTTGTGCCTGTTGTCCTCGCATTTATTACCCTGCCGTTCAGTGAAAAGCTGCAGGTCAGAGATTTAAACGTTGGGCTTCTGGTAATCTTCGCCCTGGGCAGCATGACTGTCTTGTCTCTCTTTATGGCAGGTTGGAGTTCGAACAACAAATACTCCCTGATAGGAGCATTCCGCTCCGTGTCTCAAAGCCTTGCCTATGAAATCCCCATGCTTTTATCGGTCCTTTCCATTGTCTTGATGACCAACACCCTTTCACTAAGGGAAATTGTAGAGGCCCAGAGCCCGATTCCGCACATTGTTTTTCAGCCGGTGGCATTTCTGATTTTCTTTATCTGTTGCGTGGCGGAAACCAACAGGGCTCCTTTTGATCTCCCGGAAGCTGAAAGCGAGCTGACTGCCGGTTTCCACACCGAATACAGCGGCATGGGTTTTGCCCTTTTTTTCCTTGCGGAATATACGAATATAGTCGTTGTCTGCGCCACAACTACGGTGCTGTTTCTGGGTGGATGGAAAGGGATTCCCCTGCCTTTTATGCAATATACCGGAGTGGTCTGGTTTTTAATCAAACTCTACCTTCTGGTTTTTGTAATGATGTGGTTTCGCTGGACTTATCCAAGGGTTCGCATTGATCAACTCTTGAATCTTTCCTGGAAGGTGTTAACGCCCCTGGCCTTGATTAATCTGGTCGTAACTGCAGTGGTGTTGAAGATTATATGAGATTCATAAATGAGGTCATAAGCGGCTCCTACAGTCTTATTGCCGGTCTCGGAATAACGATCAAGGCCTTTTTTTCGCCTATTGCGACTGTTCAGTACCCACGCGAGGTAATTGATATTACCCCGTCCTACCGGGGCCATATCGAGTTTGTGCATGATCTTGTCACGGGTAAGCCAAAATGCATCTCATGCGGGACATGCGCCATGGCATGCCCATCAAATTGTATAACCGTTGAAGGCGAGCCCCTTGAGATCAAACGGGAACCCTTTCATGCGACAGGCTGGCCCCCTGCTATAAGCATCCCCTCCGAAAAAAAGAAGGCTCCCGGTTACGTGGAACGCTTGGAAAGGCCTTTGATCCTGTTTGAATTGGACTTTGCCAAGTGCAGTCTCTGCGGTCTTTGCATTGAGGTATGCCCGGAGAACGCCATTCAATTTTCAAAAGTTTATAATCTGGCGGGATACTGCCGACAGGATTCCCGCATCGACCTAAAAAATCGTTTTGAGGAGATTTCGTAAGGCATGACTGATTCGTTATTTGACCTCAGGATAGCAGGGGAGATAATTTTTTTTATTTTTGTAGGTGTGTCGATTGCAGGGGCTGTTATCGCTGTTTTCAGCAAAAGGATGACCAGGGCGGTCCTCGGTCTGGCCCTGTATGCGCTGGGTATAGCCGTATTCTATCTATATCTGGGAAGTGCGTTTATTTCGGTAATGCAGCTTCTGATTTATGTGGGCGCGATTTGTGTGGTCATTGCCTTTGCAGTCATGTTGGCCGACCCATCCAAACAATCGGACAAGAGAGGAGTTATTAAAGGGTTGCTGGTTTTGATTCCCGGGATTCTTCCAGGTCTCGGCCTCGGTTATCTGGTAATAAAAACTGATTGGATAATAGTGCCTGTGGGCCGGTTTCCCCCATTATCCGCAGCAGATATCGGCCGTAAACTTCTTGTTGAGTACTGTCTGGTATTTGAAGTCATATCTTTGATATTCCTGGTGGCTGTTATAGGATCTGTAATCGTGGCCCGGATGGGGAGAAACGAGTGAATTCCGTCTTGTTAAGTGAACAGCTTATTACATACTTAGCGCTGGCAGTGTTTTTTTTCTCCTTGGGGATCGTGGGACTGGTGCGGCACAGAACCCTCATCGGTATGCTTATTTCGGTAGAGCTGATTCTTAATGCGGCCGGGTTGAATTTTATGGCAATTAACAGATTTCTGGTCCCCGACTCCGCAACAGGCTGGATTTTTACGTTATTCATTATGGGTATTGCCGCTGCCGAGGCAGCGATCGTTTTGAGTATCATAGTGGCCGTGTATAGAAAATACAGAAGTGCGGATGTAGATGATGTCTGTGAGCTGAAAGGCTAAGCAAAAAAATGTTGGGTTGAAAAACGTAACCCAACACACAGCTATAAAGTCCGCCCGCTGGACGCTAAGTTTAAATTAAACAGTCAGGGTCAATCGTGGAAACCATAGTCTCTCTCAAACCCGTAATAGCCCTGGTAGTCCCGGGTGTTACGGCCATACTTGTCATGGCCTTTGGCAAGTATCCTAATTACAGAGAAGCCTGTTCCATAGTAGGCGGTATCATTGCTTTTGTTGCCGTACTTTTAATGAGCAGGATAATTCTCGATGGAAGCTGTTACGAATATGAAATTTTTCGCATCCTTCCCGGCATATCCCTCAAACTCAGGGCTGATTCCCTGGGAATCATATTCGGAATTATCTGTACACTGCTCTGGTTGGTGGTATCGTTCTACAACATCGGCTACATGAGGGGCCTGGATGAACATGCCCAGACCCGTTATTACACCTCCTTTGCACTGACCATCTTTGGTGCGGTCGGCGTTGCCTTTGCCGCCAATGTCTTTACCCTTTACATGTTCTATGAAATAATCACAATTGTGACCTATCCCCTTGTGGCCCATCATCAGGATGAAGAGGCCTATCAGGGGGCCAGAAAGTATCTGGTCTATCTTGTAGGCACATCAAAACTCTTTTTTCTGCCGGCCATGGTTCTTACCTACATTCTGGCCGGCACTCTGGATTTTGCCCCAGGTGATTTTGCCCATGGAATTTTTCCGCCCGAAGCTGATCCTGTTCTTGTCACAATCACCTATGTCCTTTATATCGCCGGAATTGCAAAGGCGGCCATTATGCCCTTTCACAACTGGCTGCCTTCGGCCATGGTGGCACCGACCCCGGTCAGCGCCCTTCTGCATGCGGTTGCCGTGGTAAAGGCCGGGGTCTTTTCCATCAGCCGAATAATGCTCTCCGTATTCGGGGTGGAGACCTTAACCAGTCTGCATCTTGGAATTCCAACAGCCTATCTCGCTTCCTTCACCATTCTCCTGGCTTCGGTCATCGCCTTGACCAAGGATGACCTCAAGGCCCGTCTGGCTTATTCTACTGTGAGTCAATTATCCTATATCATTATTGGAATTGCAATGCTCACCCCTAGCAGCATTGCAGGCGGCCTGATTCATATTGCCAATCACGCCTTTTCCAAAATTACTCTCTTTTTATGTGCAGGAACCATTTTCGTGCTTTCCGGGCTGAGGAGTATCAAACAGATGAACGGCCTTGGCAGGAAACTCCCTGTTACATTTGCGGCCTTTTTTATTGCTTCCTTGAGTATGGTGGGCATTCCAGGCGTTTGTGGATTTATTACCAAATGGTATCTTGTGGTGGGCTCTATAGAGGCCTCCAGATTGGGGCTTCTGGTAGTGCTTCTGGCCAGTACCCTTCTCAACGCCGCCTATTTTATGCCGATCGTCTACAAGGCCTTTTTCGAGGACGAGCCTGAGGGACAACATACATTGACTATGAATGAGTCTTCCGCCTACGGTCTTTTTATGGTGATTCCTCTCCTTTCAACTGCACTTATATCCGTAGTTATCGGTATTTATCCCGGTTTTTTTATGAATATCGTTAAAACAATCGTCATGCATGCGTTTTAAAACAGGGGAAAAAATAGGTAAATATTCGGCTTGATGCCGAAAAATAGCTGGAATCACCAAATTGTAAATGTTTGGCAGCGCTCCACAGGGAGGTAAGCAGGCTGATCAGCTATACTTTGTGGTATGCTGGGCCGCCTGATTGCCTTCCTGTGGAGTGCTGCCGAATATTTACTGGGAAAGTTTATTGTGAAATTCATAGAATGGTGTCAAGCCAATCTGAAACTGATTAAACGTATCGGCTATCTTGTCATGTTTCTTTTTGTTGCAACCGATTTCTTTGTTCCCAGGCATCATGTTCATTTTTTTGGAGACAAGATACCCGGTTTCTGGTCTGCATTCGGCTTTGTGGCCTGCATCCTTGTCATTGCAGTCCCCAAATGGCTTGGACATATATGGCTTTATAAAGATGAAGATTATTACGAAGATTGAGTAAATGTTCGATACCTGGATACATCCTTCACTCATATTTCTATTAGGTTCTTTTCTGACGCCTCTCTTTAAGGGCAGGGCCAAACAGGGCTATCTTCTTTTACTCCCGGTTCTGGCTTTCCTGGATGTCTATTTCATGCCGCACGGCGTATATGGGAAGGTTGAGATTCTGAACTGGACCATGACCTTTGGCGTGGCTGACCGTTTGAGTCACGTGTTTGCCTATATTTTTACATTGATGGCAATCATTGGTTTTCTTTTTGGACTTCATGTCAAAAGCGACGGAGAGCATATTGCAGCCCTGTGGTATGTCGGAGGTTCTCTGGGAGTCACCTTTGCCGGTGATTTTCTGACTCTCTTTGTATTCTGGGAGATGATGGCATTTTCCTCGGTCTTTCTTATCTGGTTTCGCAGAACTCCATCCTCCAGCGCGGCCGGTTTCAGATATATTCTCGTCCATACCTTTGGAGGACTGCTTCTGCTGGCAGGCATCCTTATTCTGTATCAGGAGACGGGCGACCTTACGATCCGTCATCTTCAACCAAACGGTCTGGCCCCGTATCTGATTATGTGCGGTTTTATCCTTAATGCGGCTGTTCCGCCTCTCGGGGCGTGGCTGCCTGATGCCTATCCCATGGCGACCGTAACCGGCGCGGTCTTTATGTGCTGTTATACAACCAAGACGGCTGTCTATGCCCTGGCGCGTGTATGCGCCGGATATGAGATACTGACTATCCTCGGCGTTATCATGGCCATGTACGGCGTCATGTATGCGGTCCTGCAAAACGATACGCGTAAACTTTTGGCCTACCATATAATCAGCCAGGTGGGATATATGGTGGCAGGGTGTGGTCTTGGCACGGAAATCGCCATAAATGGCGTATGCGCCCATGCATTTGCCCATATCCTTTACAAGGCGCTGCTCTTCATGGGAACAGGGTCGGTCCTTTATGCAACCGGGACGGCAAAAATCTCCAGACTGGGCGGGCTGTGGCGCACCATGCCGAACACATTGATCTTCACCCTGATAGGAGGAATGTCCATTTCAGCCTTCCCCTTGTTCAGCGGTTTTGTAAGTAAATCCATGGTCATAGCAGCCTATGGAGAAAAACATATTGTGTGGGGTGTAATCTTTTTGACCATGGCTTCGGCAGGAACCTATCTCAGCACAACACTCAAGATCCCTTATTTTGTCTGGTTCGGCAAAGATCAAAAAATCAAGGCCCAGGATCCGCCCTTGAACATGCAGGCAGCCATGTTTGTGGCCTCGTTTTTCTGTATCTTTATCGGATGTTATCCCGAATATTTGTACAATATGCTTCCTTATCCCGTCCATTTCCATCCATATACGACCTATCACATCTGGGAGACGGTTCAGATACTGCTGTTTACCCAGGTTGGTTTTTTTCTGATGATCAAGATTCTTAAAGGGAAAGAGGCCATAAGTCTTGACACGGATTGGTTCTATCGCAAGGGGGCTCGTATCTTTATGGCAATGGCAAACAGGGTTGTCGCACCTGTTGACTCCGGCTGGGCAGAGGTTTACAGGCTTGTCGGCCTCAGGTGGATAATGATTAAGGTCGGAAGAGCAACCGATTGGTTTGACCGCGTGATAATCGACACTATCCTGGACAAAGGCATAGCCGGAGGGATCTGTTCATTATCCGATATCCTGCGCAGGGTGCAGACAGGTAACATACAGCAATATATCGGAACGGCTATTGTGGCTGTTTTTTGTGTTTTGTTCGCATACGTATTGTTCTAGAAGGTTGTCCGAGAATGCTTTTACAGTGACCGGCATGGATTTATTGATTCTTAATAAGCTGACCTATCCCATCTTGACCGTTCTGATATTTATGCCGGTAACCGGGGCAATCTCTCTCTTGTTTATTCGCAACGAGACGGTTCAAAGGGCCTGGACTTTTATGGTCACTCTGATGACCTTTGCGGCCTCTATACCGCTCTTTTCTCAATTCGATTCCGAAACCGCCCGGTTTCAATTCGCTGAATATCACCCCTGGATAAAAACCTTTAACATCAACTACGTTCTGGGAGTCGATGGGATCAGCATGACCCTTATCATGCTGACCACCTTTATTATGCCCCTGTGCGTCCTTTGCTCCTGGAAATATATTTCCGCCAGGGTCAGAGAATTCATGATCTGCCTCCTTTTTATAGAGGCAGCCTGTATCGGTGTTTTTTCATCCCTTGATTTTGTACTTTTTTACATTTTCTGGGAGGCCATGCTGGTGCCGATGTTTTTATTGATAGCCATTTGGGGAGGACCTCGAAAGGCTTACGCCTCCGTGAAGTTCTTTATCTATACCCTTGCCGGGAGCGTTCTCCTTCTGGTGGCCATAATCGCACTTTATCTCAAGACAGGAACCTTTTTCATCCCGGATCTTATGAGGCTCAGGCACCTGTACGGCTTTGATTTTCAGATATGGATATTTCTGGCATTTTTTGTCGCCTTTGCAGTAAAGGTCCCCATGTTCCCCTTTCATACCTGGCTGCCGGCAGCCCATGTGGAGGCCCCAACAGCCGGCAGTGTAGTGCTTGCCTCCATACTCTTGAAAATGGGCGCATATGGATTTTTACGTTTTTCTCTCGCCATTACAACGGATGCAACGATCTATCTAGCCCCGGTTATGATTGTAATATCCCTGGCAGGCATAATATACGGCGGTTATATAGCTCTGGTTCAGTCGGACATGAAAAAGCTCATCGCCTATTCAAGCGTCGGCCATATGGGATTTGCCACGCTCGGAATTTTTATTTTGAGCCCTAACGGTATTACCGGGGCCATTATGGCGATGCTCGCCCACGGGATAAGCACCGGAGCCTTGTTCCTATGTATCGGGATCGTGTATGAACGCACTCATAGTCGTCTCATAAAGGACAATCAAGGGATCGCAGGCCTTATGCCCATATACATTTTTTTCTTTGGTGTCTTTTGTCTGGCATCTTTTGCCTTCCCGGGCACATGCGGATTCGTGGCCGAGATCCTGATTTTTTTCGGGATATTCGCAGAAAACAAAATCGCGGGCGCGGTTGCCATACTCGGAGCGCTTCTGGCGGCAACCTATATTCTCCGGCTACTACAGAAAATATGTTGGGGTGGAATCGTAATTCATCATGGCAATCACAACCATGATGAAAATGATCTTAAGCGGAAAAATCTCTTCACGGATCTCAATCCAAGAGAGATTATCTATCTTCTGCCGTTAATCATAATGGTATTCTGGATGGGGGTGTCGCCCGGCTTTATCCTGAATGCCGTTAATACCACGGTTCAGAATCTTGTGGCCCAGATCAATTCAGCTCAAATCACGGTTACGGTCTTTGACCGGGGGCCTTTCCTTGCAGAGATCTTCCGTAACCTTTTCTGGTCGTAAGCGTTTACCATGGCGCCAAAGAGAAAATGGTGAGAGTAAATCAGGATGAATGAGATAACACTTTTTATGCCGGAACTCTGTTTCCTGGCAATAGCCTTAATATTTTTCCTGACGTCTCTTGGCAGATCGTCTGCAAAAAGGGATCAGACCCTGGCCTCGGTTCTAGCATGCGTTGGGGTTGTCATCGCCGCCATTTCACTAGGAAAAGAGGGTTTTTTGTTTTTTCAGGCATATCGTGTGGATCTTTTTTCGCAGGTGTTCAAGCTCCTCATTGCCCTTGGTTTTTTCCTGGTGGCAATGTTTGACAAAGATTGTAAGGGAGTCCCGGCGCATCATACATCGGAATATTTCATGTTTCTCTGTATCAGTACCTTTGGGCTGATGCTTCTCGTAAGCAGCGTGGAACTCCTCAGTATCTTTGTCGCCCTGGAGCTTTCCTCTTTTTCACTTTTTGTCATTATCCCTTTTCGAAGTGAGAGCAATCATACGGATTGCCGCCAGACCGAGGCCGCCATTAAATATGTTCTCTTCGGAGCTGTTTCCTCGGGGATCATGCTTTTTGGTATGAGTTATGTTTTTGCAATGACCGGGACCACCTATACGGCTGAATTGACCGCTCAACTCCCGGTCCTCATTCACAAGCCTATTCTAATAGTGGGAATGGTTCTCATGCTGGCCGGCTTTATGTATAAGCTGGCCCTCTTTCCTTTCCATTTCTGGACCCCGGATGTTTACCAGGGCGCTTCCAACATCACAGCCTCCTTTGTGGGGACCATGCCGAAACTGGCGGCAGTAGCAGTTCTTATCCGCCTGGTCCATATGACTCATGGTGAGTCCATCCCTCTTATTAAGATCTTGATTTTTCTGGCAGCGGTCTCCATGACCTTCGGCAATCTCTGCGCACTTGTGCAAGACGATCTCAAACGTCTTCTGGCATATTCAACTATTGCCCATGCCGGTTATGTGCTTCTTGGAATTCTGTGTGTCAATAAAGTAGGCTATGGCGCCGCGGTCTATTACATCTGCGCCTATCTGTTTATGAATCTTGCCTGCTTTATGGTGATAGTGCGCCTGTCAAGGAATGGTGAAAATGTAAAAATGGATGACTTGAACGGACTCCATGCACGTTCCCCCGCGTTAGCCATTACCCTGGCCGCGGGAGTTCTTGGACTGGCAGGCATACCTCCCACAGCCGGATTCGCTGGAAAATTTTTCCTCTTTACATCTGCTTTCCAGCAGGGGCACGTAAATCTGGTTGTCATCGCCGCCATTAATACGGCAATTTCCATTTTTTATTATCTGAAAATGGTACGGGCAGCCTATACCAGGATTCCTCACAATGATTTTCCGGTGACCATGGAACCTCCCGATTACATCCTATGCGTTATACTTGTAACCGGCATCATTCTGCTGGGCAGTTTCCCGGAGTGTTTCCTTGATCTGGCGATGAATGCGGTAGAGAAAATTTTGTGATTACCACCAATCTTCAGCCTTTTTTGCACGTCATTCCCGCGAAGGCGGGAATC
>DAOVYS010000125.1 GCA_030635485.1 Pseudomonadota bacterium
ACCCTTGGCCTGGAATTGTAATTGGATGCCATTGAAAATCCGTATGCGCCCGCGCTCATTACCGCAACCAGATCGCCGCTATTAAAGACAGGGACCTCCTGATTTTTAGCCAGAAAGTCGCCGGTCTCGCAGATTGGGCCGACAACATCAACCACCTCATTTCCACGGTCGGCCCGCTCTACCGGGCAAATATCATGAAATGCGCTGTACAGGCTGGGTCTGGCAAGATCATTCATTCCTGCGTCAACAATCACGAATTTTTTAACAGGGCCTTTCTTCGTGTATTCCACACGGGTCACCAGGATGCCGGCATTGCCGACTATAACGCGCCCGGGTTCCAGTATCAAGGTGCAGTTCCGGCCGTTTTCATTAAGAGATGCCATCTCCAGTTTGATTGCTTTTGCATAGTCCCGGGGATGTGGCGGTTCTTCATCATTATAGGTGATTCCGAGACCGCCGCCCAGGTCCAGATAGGAGATATTGATGTTGATATCTCTGAGCCGGCTGATAAATGTTTTGAGTTTTTTGAGAGATTCCACAAACGGGGATATCTCAGTGAGCTGGGAGCCGATGTGGCAGCTTACGCCGCATACATTTATGTCAGGCATGTTCCGGGCCTGTGCGTAGATCTCTTCCGCCTCTTCAATCGGGATTCCGAATTTGTTTTTGGCAAGACCAGTGGATATGTAGGCATGGGTCTTTGGGTCCACGTCAGGATTTATCCTGAAGGAGACAGGAGCCTTCACTTTAAGTTCGGAAGCGACTTTCTGGAGCCTTTCAAGTTCCTGCTCTGATTCCACATTGAATAAAAGAATACCTGATTGCAGGGCAGTGCGTAGTTCCTGCTCCGATTTTCCCACTCCTGAGTAAACTATCCGTTTCGGGTCCACGCCGGCCTTTAAGGCCCTGAAAAGCTCCCCGCCCGATACGATGTCCGCGCCACCGCCCATTTTTGCAAAGAGACGTAATATGGACAGATTCGAGCATGATTTGACGGCAAAACAGGTGATGTGGGGAGTGTCTGAAAAAGAACCGTCAAATGCCTCGAAATGACGACTTAAAGTGGCCGTGCTGTATAGATAAAAAGGTGTCCCCACAGCCTCGGCTATGGATGCCACGGGAACGGACTCGCAGAAAAGGTTGTTGTTTTGATATTCAAAATGGTGCATGTTTTTTCAGGGTTCAGGGTTCAGGGTTCAGGGTTCAGGGTTCAGGGTTTTTTAAACCCAAACAGGCGTTTACTATCATTGGAGCATATTGAAGACCGCTTCAGTTGAAAAAATAGACTCGTTCGGCGGATCGGCATTGTCATAGGATGTTACTGAGTAGAACCATTTCTCCGCGCCTTTCGGCGGGTTTGCATCGATATACAGGGTCTGTGATGCGCTGGTCTCGCCGATCAGAACCGTTTTACGTGAAGCTGGTTCACGCCTGTAGATCCTGTGCCCGGCCAGATCCTCTTCCGCAACTGCCTTCCAGACAATCCGTATGCCGGTTTCACCCTTTATCACAGTGAGATACTGCGGCGGCGCGGGCGGCGTCAGATCCCTCGGCATCCCGGAAACGAGTTTGCTCAGCTTCCCGCCGGCCCGAGTGTTGTGAGACGTGATAATCGGCCTGACCCGGTAGAAATAGGTCTTTTGGTTTTCTACACCATGGTCGGTGAATGTCGTGCCTTTCGTCGGTTCTCCAATGGGTCTGAAATCATCTCCGGTGCGGCTTCGAACAACTTGAAAAAGCAAGGGCTCCAAGGCAGGTGATCCGTCAAGAAGTCTTGCAGGATGTTTCCAGGAGAGAGTCACGGCCTTATCACCTGTTTTAATCGTAAGGTCCCGGGGAGCATCCACAGGTGTATTCCAACGGAATGAAACAATGTTAGAGTCCCTGCCAGCCAGACGCCATCCCGCCCTGGACCGCACCTTGTAAAAATAGCGGTGATTCGGTCTTAAGAGTGATTCATGGTAGCGGGCTGTCATGTTTTTTTTGTCCACGGTTACAGGACCGCCCTCGATTTCAAGAGGAGGTCCGAACCGGACAGGGCAGTCCGGACAATAATCTTTCTCGGGAATCGCGGCCCTGAAAAGTTCAAATGCCCGAATTTCAACAATTCCGGAACCCTCTGTTGTTCTGGTCGGATAGGACCAGACAAGGGTTACCCCTGTTTCGTCCAGACTATATCTAAGATCCTTGATCTGGGCCGGCACCATTGCCTGGGGCGGAACAAGATCGGTCTTGTAACCGCATGAGGTAATGAGCAGGGCCAGAGCGGAAAAAATCAGGCAATTGAAATATCTGTTCAGGCTGACCTTCATGGTTTGAGTTCCAGAATCTTCTCTGCCTCGCTTAAGGCCTGTTTCACGCTTTTTATTGAGGTGCCTCCGGCGGACTGACGGCTGTCAACCGACCCTTTTACAGTCAGAAGTGAAAAGATGTCATCCTCGATCACGCTGGAGAATCCTTTCAGTTCGTCAAGGGTCAATTCTGAAAGGTCTTTCCCGTTGTCCAGGCAATGTGCAACCGCCCTGCCCACAATGGAGTGGGCTTTTCTGAATGGTATCTGTTTCAGAACCAGGTAGTCGGCCAGATCCGTGGCGGTCATGAAGCCGGTCTTTACTCTGTTTTGAAGGATTTCCAGGTTGAATTCCAGGTTGTCCAGGAGTTCGGCCATAATGGCCAGAGAGTGCGAGACCGTGTCAGCCGTGTCAAAGATCGGTTCCTTATCTTCCTGAAGGTCCCGGTTATATGTCAGGGGCAGTCCTTTGAGCATTGTTATCAGGGAGATGAGGTTTCCTGTAACCCGTCCGCTTTTCCCACGGATAAGCTCCGGAATATCGGGATTCTTTTTTTGGGGCATGATGCTGCTGCCCGTGCAGTAACTGTCCGCCAGATTGACAAACGAGAATTCATCGCTGGACCAGAGTACGAGTTCCTCTGAAAGCCGGCTCAGATGAATCTGGATCAGGGTGCAGGCGGATACGAATTCCACTGCAAAATCTCTATCCCCGACCTTGTCCATGCTGTTGGCCGTAATGGCCGGAAAGTCGAGCTCCCGAGCCACGAAGTCCCGATCCACGGGGAGACCGGTTCCTGCCAGGGCCGCTGAGCCCAGAGGCATTATATTTATTCTTTTCAGGCAGTCGAAAAGCCGTTCTTTGTCACGGCCGAACATTTCGTAATAGGCCAGCATGTGGTGAGAGACAAGTACGGGCTGCGCGCGCTGAAGGTGCGTGTAACCAGGCATGATAGCGCCGAGGTATTTGCGGGCTGTCCGCACAAATGATTTTTGAAGCCCGGTAAGGAGATCTGTGATTCGGTATGTCTCTTCCCTTAAATAGAGCCTGATGTCGAGCGAGATCTGGTCGTTTCTGCTTCTCGCGGTGTGAAGTTTTTCTCCAGCAGGTCCGATCTTCTCAATCAGCGCCTTTTCAATATTCATGTGGATGTCTTCCAACTCCGGCCGGAAGACGAATGCGCCGGATTCGATCTCTTTTCCAATACTGTCAAGCCCTTTAATGATTTGATCCCGCTCCTCTCCGGTGATCAGCCCCTGGCGGGCAAGCATTTTGGCGTGAGCCATGCTGCCGGTTATATCATGACGGTACAGCCGCGCATCAAAATGGATGGAAGCTGTAAAGGCCTCCACAGAGGCAGCGGTCTGTTCGGAAAAACGCCCTCCCCAGAGCTTGGAGGATGAATATTTTGAGGATGAATCAGGCATGTTTATTTCTTCCTCAACGCTTCCATTTTCAACCGCAGTCCATTGAGACGGATAAACCCTGCCGCATCGGACTGGGTGTAAACCTCGTCCTCTTCAAACGTGGCAAAACTTTCCTGGTATAGAGATTTGGATGATCTGCGTCCTACGGGAATGCAGTTCCCCTTGTAAAGCTTGAGACGGACCTCGCCGCTGACCGTTTCCTGGGATGTGTCAATGGTCTTCTGCATGAGTTTCATTTCCGGTGAAAACCAGAACCCGTTGTAAATCAGTTCAGAATATCTGGGCACCAGGCTGTCCCTGATCTTCATGATCTCGCGGTCCAGGGTGATGGTCTCAAGATCCCTGTGGGCTGTGCGCAGAACAGTGCCGCCAGGCGTCTCATACACTCCGCGGGACTTCATTCCCACAAACCGGTTTTCCACCATATCAAGGCGCCCTATGCCGTTTTCACCGCCCAGTTTATTGAGTCTGATCATGAGCGCAACAGGTTCCAGGCGTTCGCCGTCAATAGAGACCGGGTCTCCGCGTTCAAACTCTATATGGACGTATGTGGGCTTGTCAGGGGCTGATTCAGGTGAGCGTGTCAGTTTGAACATGCTCTCTTCAGGCTCCTGCCACGGATCCTCGAGGATTCCGCCCTCAAAACTGATATGAAGCAGGTTTTCGTCTGAACTGTAAGGTTTTTCTTTTGTTACCGGGATTGGGATCGAATGTTTTTCAGCATAGGCGATCAGTTTTGTCCTGGAGTTTAAGTCCCAGATCCGCCATGGCGCAATGATGTTCAGCCGTGGATTTAACGCCATGTAACTTATTTCGAACCGGACCTGGTCATTCCCCTTGCCGGTCGCCCCATGGCTGACCGCGTCAGCGCCCTCTGCCTCGGCAACAGCAACCTGTTCCATGGCGATCAGGGGCCTTGCAAGGGATGTGCCCAGAAGATACGATCCCTCATAAATCGCGTTTGCCCGGAATGCCGGAAAGATGTAGTCCCTTACAAAGCTCTCTTTAAGATCTGAAATAATGACTTTTTCAGCGCCTGTTGCCAGGCCCTTTTCGCGGACCTGGTCCCAGTCCTCTTCCTGCCCGACATCAGCCGCAAAGGCTATTACAGGGCACTGATACTGTTCTATAAGCCATTTCAGAATTACGGAAGTGTCAAGTCCGCCTGAATAGGCCAGTACGATTTTTTTTATCTCTGACATATTTTGATATTCCGGGGTTGTATTGAATTATGGTCCGGGCGGCCTAGACCTGCCCTTTACCCATAAGTCAGTGCATGGATAATTTTATTCCCCGAAGGGGAAATGGCGTATAGCCGGTGTGCTTCAGCCACCGGTATGGGTGCATAATACAGGGATCGTCCTGAAGGGACGACGCTTCCCGTGGACGATGATCCCTCGCAAAACGCCGTCCCTTCAGGACTGATATGTTTGGTTGTCCGTTACCGGTGGCTGAAGCACACCGGCTATACGCCACCACCCCTATCGGGGTTTTACCAATACAGTATTTATGGGTAAAGGGCAGGCCTAGACGCTTACAAAGCGTTCCAGGATCGCTTTATGAATATGAAGTTTGTTTTCCGCCTGGTCAAATGCCACACACTGTGGGCCTTCCAGAACCTCGTCCGTGATCTCTTCGCCCCTGTGGGCAGGGAGACAGTGGAGCACGATGGTCTCGGGCCCTGCTTTTTTAAGCAGTTCGTTGTTGACCTGATAGGGCTGAAAAGTTGTATCGCTCCGATCTCCCTCATCTTCCTGCCCCATGCTTGTCCAGACGTCCGTGTTGATCACATCGGCATCCAGGACCGCTTTTACAGGATCGTTAATCAGGGTGATGGGTTTGGCGGCCTCGGCCTGTGCCTTATTTAAGATCGACTGATCAGGTTCAAAGCCTTTTGGACACGCAAGAATCAGTTCAAACCCGATTCTGCTTGCAGCCTGGATCCATGAGTTTGCCATGTTGTTACCGTCACCTAGCCACGCTATCTTCAGCTTTTCTATCGGTCCCTTGAATTCGATCACGGTTTGAATGTCGCTCAGGATCTGGCACGGGTGGTGGCTGTTCGTCAGGCCGTTTATCACGGGAATAGAAGAGTGGGCGGCCAGTTCCTCAATGATTTCCTGTCCGAATGTTCTGACCACAATGCCGTCTACGTACCGGGCCATTACCCTGGCCATGTCTTTTAAGGGTTCGTTTCTGGCCAGCTGAGTATCTTTTCCTGAAAGGTATATGACCTGTCCGCCCAGTCCGTACATGGCGGCCTCGAAAGATACACGGGTGCGGGTTGAAGGTTTTTCAAAGATCATTCCAATGATCTTCCCGATCAGTTGCTTATGGCGTACTCCGTTCCCGGCCTCCTTTTTCAGTTCTACAGCCCGTTTGACTAGGGCCGACAGCTCCTCTCCCTTGAAATCAAAAAGTGTCAGGAAATGGTTTGGCATAACGCGCTCTCTTGATTTTTAATGTTATTTTGTCAAAAAAAATACGGCTCAATAATTAACATTGAGCCAAACTGGAATTTGTACAAAATAATGTGCTTGTTTGCAAAGATTTTTTTACGGTTTTTCGGCGGTTAAAAAATTAAGTTGTCCGGTGCCGGTCCGTTTTCGCCAGTATCAGGTCCAGGGCCTCGATCAGGGTGTCAATTTCCTCACGGCTTACCACAAGGGGCGGAATGAACCGGAGTACCGCATTGCCGGCGAAATTGATAAGTATGCCCCGCTCGAAACATTTGTTGACAATGGCTGTGCCGAGCTGAACGCCGGCAGGGGTAAGAACCAGACCCAGGATAAGTCCTTGGCCACGGACTCCCTGGGCTAGGCCGGGATACCGCTCTGCAAGGATTGTCAGCTTTTCCGAAAGGTATTCGCCCTTGCTTCGGACTTCGTCAAGAAATCTGCCTGTCAGTATGGTTTTTACCGTCGCGATCGCAGCTGCACAGACCACGGGATTCCCTCCAAAGGTCGAGGCGTGAGTGCCCGGCCCGAAGGCGGCGGCGATGGATTCTGTTGTCAGCATGGCGCCAATGGGCAGGCCGTTTGCCAGAGCCTTTGCCAGTGTCATGATATCAGGAGTTACCCCAAGCTGTTCATAAGCAAAAAGAGTACCGGTCCGTCCCATTCCAACCTGGATCTCGTCAAAGATGAGAAGCAGATTCTTTTCATCACACAGTTTCCGGATGCCCTGTATATACTCTTTGTCGAGCGGACGTACGCCTCCTTCGCCCTGGAGCGGTTCGCACATGATTGCACAGGTTTCAGGCCTGATCATTTTTTTTAATGAGTCAAGGTCTCCGAACGGGGCGTGGCAAAACCCTTGGGGTAACGGTTCAAACCCTTTGTGGAATTTCGTTTGGCCTGTTGCAGCCACGGTGGCCAGAGTCCGCCCATGAAAAGATCCTTCCAGGGAGATGATTTCAAAGCGATTCTCTCCTCCGTGTTTTCTTGCAAGCTTGATGGCTGCCTCATTTGCCTCGGCCCCGCTGTTGGCAAGAAAAATTCTGTCGGCAAATGAGTTTTCCACAAGGAGCTGCGCAAGTTCGGTCTGCGGACCGGTGTGATAGAGGTTTGACACGTGGACCAGCTTTTCAGCCTGCTCGCGGATTGCTTTGGTCACCAGGGGAAAACAGTGGCCCAGGTTGCAGACGGCGATGCCGGCCACGAAATCCAAGTATTCCCGTCCATCCTCACCCTTTAGCACACATCCCTTTCCTTCCATCATGACATCCGGGTACCGGACATATGTTTCCATAAAAAGAGAGCTGCTCTTTTCCATGATTGCCTGATTATTATTCATTTCATAACCATATTATAGATGTTGTTAGTTGGTTGGTTAGTTGGTTGGTTAGTTGGTTGGTTAGTTGGTTGGTTAGTTAGTTGGTTAGGGGAATAAGCTTCA
>DAOVYS010000169.1 GCA_030635485.1 Pseudomonadota bacterium
CTCAGGGGCTATGAGATTGTGTGATTTGGTGAAATTCTGGGCATATTTGGGAACTCTGCCAATATTGCTTGGAACTGCTAGTCGTTTTTTTTTCAGAGTATCAATGGCCCGCACCACTGTTTCCTCATCAAATGAGACCACCGGTGAACGGTTTGATTTTTGGTTGCAGGCAGCGGTCAATCCGTTTAAGGACAGGGGATAGTATTCCGGGGTGGTGACCTCTTTTTCCATGAGTACCCCCAAAACGCGGGTTTCAATATCGTTTAATAACAAATCCATAGCAGCAAACCTTCTTTTGTTCTTACAGGTAGTATTGCCAAAAAGCCTAAAGTTGTTTATTCCGATTGTTTCAATATACGAGACTGATCCTTCGTTACCTATGTGTAATCTCTTCCGCAATCATTTCAGCCTGCTTTAAAACGGTCTCTGTTGCCAATTTCTGCATATCAGGCGGGTAGCCATACTGTCCGTAATGTCCTTTTCACAATGACCTTCAACTTGGCCTTCACGCTTTCCTTGATTATCCAGTCGATAGAGGCGTTTTCTCTGACCTTTTCAAACAACACGATGGCAAGGTTGACTGGCATCCGATATGTACTTGAGAAATATCAACCCCAGCACAATGTGCTTATATTCCGCTGCATCAATATTTTTCCTGAGCTTGTCCGCAGCCTTCCAGAGCTGCTTTTCCAGTGGTTCTTCCTTGTCATTGTTTTTCTTGGCTTTTGCCATGTTTTGCTCCAGTTCTTAATTCCAATCACTAACTCTGATGCACTCATAAAAAGTATTGGGATGGCTAAATAAAAAGTCCGATCTACTACGACGCAGTAGATCGGACTTTTTATTTAGCCATCATTCATCATTCGTCATTCAACACTCCCCTTCCCACCCTTTCATCAAAAAGAGGCGATGTGTGGCCAAAAACTACTCCGCGGAAAAAATCGATTTCCGCCCTTCTCTGAGCAAGCGTCCTGGTTTGAGCAGGGATAAGATCCGTAATTGCCATTTCAGTGATCGCCATCTTGTATTCAATATGATCCGCAAACCTGTTATCCAGATACCAGGCATACATCAGACCGAACAGAAGTCCGGGAGGAGTGAAATCCTCACTGCCGTTGATAAGCCTGGTGTAGAGCAGTTTATTGGTGGTGGACGGAACCATACGTGCCAGGACAAGAAACCTGGACAGTTCAAAAGGGCTGAAAAAACATCTTCTGCCATCCTGATCTCTCAATATAAGCTGAAATACCTTGCCGAACGTATCTCCATCATCTTCCACGGGCACCATCTTCTTTGATGCCGCATAGTTGCCCAGTAGCGACTGACCGAGCGCCACGAGAAAGGCCACCTCAAACCGATCAGGTTTCAGGAAAATATCCTGCCTGACCTTTATCAGACCGTCTTCAGGATCATAAAAGGAAAAAACATTATCCCATTCCTGACAACGGCTCCAGGCATCCTCCTCAATCAGACTGACGCCACTCATATAATCCAGATGCTTCAAGGGAATATCGCGGTGACGCCATACAATGTCGACAACAGCATCACACACATCCCTGTCATTACAGACCTCGCTCAAACGGCAAAGAATAGCCCGATAGAGTTCGTTCGGCTGAGCCGCGGCAGCGCCTATCAGCGTATCCTCCATGTCATATGCTGAAGGAAGCACACCGGTTACGCTGTCGGGAAGCTGTGATCTTGCCGCCCAGATTGTTCGAATTGCCTTTGCAAGAGCTTCAGGGTCATGCTGAATAACCTCCCGTTCCTTCAAGGATTTCTGAGAAAAGATCCTGGCCTCCACAGGGATAAAACCCATTTCCCAGACCCTGCCGCGATCTAAATATATCGGGACCTTCTCCTCAACCGCGTAACGCTGCAGAATACTGCCGGGTATATTCTGAAACCCCATCAGCATGATCAATTGAAAAAGCCCTTTCACACCGCCGGGTATATTTCTGTGGTACGCATGGAGCAGATCAGAGACATAGAAACGTCGTTTAGGATCATCCCGGACCAGATCTGTTTCACCCTTCTGAACCCAGAGATTTGCCGTCAGGAATTTAAGAGCATGGCGATTTTTGCGCACAGCCTCTGCAATGCCGGGCACTTGAAGGATAGGAATGATGCTTGAATAGAGGCTGCCTGGGGCAAACACAATGATGTCCGCACTGCCGATACTCTCCAATATCTCTTCTGGCACAAACGGATCTGCAGTAAATTCAACAAACACACGATCAACAGCAGTGCCGCGTCTGGCATAAGCTGATTTGTTTTCGCCCGTAACAATTACGCCGTTGGCATACATGATCTGAAGATGGGCCGGAGTAGTTGTAGATGGAAGCACGGCCGAAGGAATGGCGCCTGTCAGGTCGGCCAGATATTCTATCCCCTTTATCAGCTTACCCGGGCTGACTTCCAGCCCTTTGTCGACATATTGATAGATGGAAGATACGAGCAGCAGGTTACCTAGACAGTGCGGCCGGCCCAGAAGAACCGACAGACGGAGATCAACGAACAATGCCTCCAAAAGCCTGACAATCTCTATACGCATGGCCTCGGGAAGGGCAATAAGATCAATGTCACCACTTATAACAAGATCTTCGGCAGAGGCAGGCCGTATAGAAAACCGATGATTGAACAGGGAATGAAGAACATGTGCCGTGATATCAGCTCTGTCGCCGTTAATCCCATACTGTTCCTTAAGCTTCTGTTTCCGTATGGAGGAGAGCAATACGTGCCGGATATCACCGACCGCGACAATAGGCAGATCTTTCAAGAGTTCTCCGGTTGACCCGCCGTCGTCGGTGACACAGACAATCGAACGCGTCAAGGGGAATATCTCCTTCATGCCTGAAAAGGGATTGGAGGGCCAAGCGGAATTTCTGCTGTCACCGCCGATAACGTTTGACAGGCCCGTTCCTCCACCAAAAACAACTACATTCAGATCCCGGGTGTCTACCTGTGAGAGAGCTCCGGCCAATTCGGTCATCCCGGCATTAATGTGAAGAGGGCCGGCTGGAGGGCCGGACAGGACGAGCTCAACCAGTTTCTCCTCCAGATTACGGCGCCCCAGCAGATCAAAAGGCTCAAGCCGCATGGCAGCCAGATTTTTCAAGGCCGCGGATACCGGATCATCAGCTTTTTTTATTGGCATGGGATCAATTGGTGTCTGTCCGGATATGGTTACATTTCCGGACATAGACTTCTAAGTAACAAAATGTCGAATGTAGAACAGGGAATGTCGAATAATGAAGTAAGGAAGATCTAATTTAATGTTAACATCCACACTTCGACATTTATAATTCCCTGTTTACCCCGCAAGGGGGCATAAACTGTATTCGACATTATCTTTTTAAGTTACTTTTTAAAATAGAGGCCGGGCCCCGGTTGTTTCGCTGAGCAGTTCGCCCCTTACAACCCGGTTGCTTCCATCTGTTCTCTCACTACTTTTTCAGACTCAAGCAGGGCCGCCTTTTCATCCTGGGTCAGCTCGAATTCCAGAATCCTTTCCACACCGCCTGCTCCAAGAACTGCCGGCACTCCGAGAAAACATCCGGATATTCCGAATTCCCCTTCAAGAAATGCGGCACATGGAAGCACCCGTTTGCTGTCCGTAAGAATGGCCTCCGCCATTTCCACGGCTGAAAGACCCGGCGTAAAGTAAGCGCTCCCTGTCTTTAAATGGTTTACAATCTCAATGCCGCCATATTGGGTGCGCTCTACAATTTCACTCAACTCCTGCTCGGATAACAGATCCGAAACCGGGACTCCGGCCACGTTGGCAAGCCGTACAAGCGGAAGCATTTTGAGTCCGTGAATACCCATGACCATGGCGCTGACATCCCTGGCTGCCACGCCAAGAGCCTGGGCAAGAAAAGTACGGTACCTTGCGGAATCAAGTACGCCGGCCATTCCGATCACCCGGTTCCGCGGAAAGCCGGAGACCTTGAACGCCGTGTACACCATGGCGTCAATCGGGTTTGTAACCACGATCAGCACACATTCAGGCGAATATTTAACCACTTCCCGGGTGCATGACTTTACTATTGCAACATTTTTAGAAAGCAAATCCTTTCTACCCATCCCCGGCTTTCGGGCAAGACCTGCCATAATGATAACCACATCGGAATCAGCCGTATCTCTGAAATCATTCGATCCCACAAGAGAAACGGAAAACCCGTCAATAGGTCCAGACTGCATAAGATCAAGCGCCTTACCCTGCGGAACCCCTTCCACTACATCAATCATCGCCACATCGGCAATCCCACGATTCACGGCCCAGTGTGCCGCAGAGGCACCCACGTTTCCAGCGCCGATTATTGAAAGTTTCTTCCTCGTAATCATAAATACCTCATACAAATTTTGTTAAGTCGTCAAGTAGTTGATTGGTTAAGTGACCGTTTAATAATATCCGTCACAAATGGACTTCGTAAAAAGTCTTGAATAACGTTTTAGCCGGCTGACGCCAGCATCTCCTCAACACGCCGGAGATCCTCAGGCGTATCTACTTCAATTGAATCATGCTCGGTAAGAACAACCTTGATGGTATATCCATATTCCAGCGCCCGGAGCTGCTCCAGTTTCTCGAACCGCTCCCATTCACCCTCGGGCAGACCTACAAAAGTCAGGAGGAATCCCTTCCGGTAACCATAAAACCCAAGGTGTTTATAATAGGTCGGCGCGATCTTTTCATCCGGATTTCGTTGAAACGGAATGGAGGAACGAGAAAAATAGAGGGCATTGCCGTTCCGGTCAAAGACCGTCTTAACATGATTGGGATCATCAATCTCTTCCTTACGCACAATCTTGTAAATCAAAGTAGCCATTGGAAGAGAAGGATCCTCAAGAAGCGGCATGGCAACCTGTTCCACTACCTCAACAGGAAACAACGGCTGATCTCCCTGTATGTTCACAACCACGTCATGTTCTGAAATATCAAGGATCGTTGCCGCCTCTGCAAGACGGTCCGTGCCTGACACATGGTCCGACCTGGTCATTACCACCTCGCCGCCAAAGGAGCGGACGCACTCCGCAATCCTTTCATCATCAGTGGCCACTGCCACCCTGGAGAGCAAAGACGCTGCCCGGGCACGTTCATAAACATGCTGTATCAATGGCTTTCCCAGAATCGGAGCAAGCGGCTTGCCTGGAAACCGATTTGACTGGTAACGCGCCGGAATAATGGCCACAACATTAGACTGGGATTTTTGTTTCAAAACCGTTATTACCTTTTAATTATGAAGCACTCGCAAAAAGTCATGAAATGGCTAAGGGTTCGTTCAGAAATATCTTCAGCATCCTCCAGCGCTTCCTGAAGTTTTTTGTATTCACTAAAGGGGATAACCACCCATTCCGATTTTCCGTTTTTTTCTATAATCTGAACATTCATTTGTATACTTCCCCTCGTATTTTTATATTGATGACATGGATTATAAGCTCATTGTCATTTGCCAACAAGAAAAATCTTGACATAGCCAGACAGAAATTCGAACATCAAATATGGCACGACAAAAAACCGTATGGGAAAAAATATCATGAAAAATACAGGAACAATCAGCAAAGCGCTCATAACAATTTTTGTTTTTATCTTTCTCCTGCCGGTCACGGCATATGCGGCCGGGCCTTCTTCCCTCACAGGGAAAAAAGTCCTGGTGGTGATGAGTTATCATGAAACATATGGATCGCATCGGCAGGTTAAGAAAGGAATAGACTCTGTTCTTACGGATGCCGACATCAAATATTTTTATCTGAACACAAAAAGGGACAAGGCCGGCGGCCCTGCCAGGGCAAAAGAGGCCTTTATTCTATATCAAGAATATAAGCCGGACCTGGTGATCGCTGCGGAAGACAACGCCCAATCCATGTTCGTGGTTCCATATCTGAAAGACAAGGTGAAGACCCCTGTTGTGTTTACAGGTGTCAATGATGACGCAACAAAATACGGGTATCCCGCCTCAAACATCACCGGGATACTTGAAAAAAAACATATAAGGGAAGGTCTGGTTCTGGCACAACTGATTGTGCCTGAAATCCAAAAAGTTGCGGTCATTTTTACGGACAATCCGTCTAACCAGGCTAATATTGCTCAGATACAGGCTGAAAAATCTGAATATCCTGTCGAGATAGTTGAACTTGCAGAAGTGCGTACCATGGACGAGCTCAATATTACGATCAAAAGAC
>DAOVYS010000180.1 GCA_030635485.1 Pseudomonadota bacterium
ATGCACTACTATTTAAACGGTGAACCCTCCGACGAGAGGCGGGAACTCATAGTTCTCACTGAAGTTCTGGCGGACCGGGTAAATATCGGTTTTCACGAATTCGGCAATAATATCATTAAAAAAGTGAACAATAAAACGGTATCAAAGATTGAAGACGTGATTGATGCTATTGAGAATCATGAGGGTGAATATAATACGTTCACGGATGTCAGAGGGTTTACTATTGTCTTAAACCATGAAATCGCCAAACAGAGCACCGAAAGAATCCTCAAAAAATACATGATAAAATTCGACAGGTCGGATGATCTGTAGGAGAGAGGTAAGAGGTAAGAGGTGAGAGGTTAGAGCACAACCTCCAACCTCTAACCTCTAACCTCTTTCCTCTAACCTACCCCCCCCCGTTCAAAAGCATCCCAAGAGTGGATTTCGCGCTGTAGAAGATGGTGGCCGTAGCCTTTTAATAAGGCGATAGCCTCTTTTGCCGGGCCTGTTGAGAACTTCAGCCTTCCCAGCTTGTGCAGGGGCAGTTTTTGTGCCTTTTGGAGAAGTTTGACTGTATTTATGGACATGAGGGTTCCATGCCCCATGGCATCACTTCTGCATTTTCTGCAGACCAGATCACTTTTCTCCATATTGAAACGGTATGGCGCGCCATCATGGTCCGTCCTGCCGCAACGGATGCATCCTGATATCTGTGGTTGAAAACCAAGAATTGTAAACATCCGGATATGGAAAAGGATTACGGTTCCAACAATAGATTGTCCGCCTTCAAGGCCTTCCAGTGCCCAGATGAGCAGCTTGAATAGTTCTTCGTCTCTGTCGTTTTCTCTGATCCAGTTGAGCGTCTGTTCGCAGATCAGGGAGGCTGCTGAATACCTTTTAAAGTTTTTCCTGAGTGACAGGAAAGATGCAATAAGTTCGGCCTGGTCAATTCGAACCAGTGTGCTGCGGCCCTTTTCAACATATGTAATATTAAGGTACGAGAAGATTTCAAGTTTATTGACAAAGCGTTTTTTGCTGCGTTTAGCGCCTTTAGCTATGCCTGTCAGTTTGCCCCGGATCGGGGAGCAGAAGGTGACAATCTTGTCTGATTCACCATGATCCGTTACCTTGAGAACCACGGCAGGTGTCTGGTCGGGGAGCATTTATTTGACGAGTTATTTTAGGAATGATGAATTGTGAATGCTGAATATGGATTGATTTTTCTGTTGCTTTTGCTGACCCCCGATCCCTGCCCCCTAACCTCTGACCTCTCCGTTTATGGTGCGAGATCCTTGGGGATTGAGAGTTTAGCAGACTGGCCGGAAGGGCCGAGGTTTGCAACAGGAGAGCCGTTCAGGGTCAGATTCACTCCGCCGGCATTTCCTATGTGCAGGTCTATTTTCTCCCTGGCCCTCCATATACGTCTTGATCCTGCCTTATAAATCGCATCCCGCGGCGGTTTATCGTCAACCGTGATTTGTATCCAGGTCGTTTCAGTGAATATGGCCTTTAGAAGGTAGGCATATTCTATCTTTTCACGTCTATCTTTTTTTTTTATATCAACCCCGGATAGAGCAGGACTCTCATCCGCAGGGGCGGGGATATCGGTTCCGGCAAGTTGTGGAAGTGTGTGTGGCTTTTGTGGAGGAATTGATTCGGAGGAGGGTTCCGCAGTGGACTCTGTATGAACAGGGGCAGGCCGTGCAGCGTTTTTTTCTGTTGTTTCCAGTTCCGCCGAGGGTTGTTTCGTGTTCTGAGTCGCGATTCGCTCATGTACGGGCGGTTCAGGTTTGGGAATTCTTTTACGGCTCACCTCTTCCTCTGTTTTTCCCGGAGGTTCCGGCTCTGTTGCAGTCTGGTTTTCAAAAGAGGATGCCATGGTGACCGGACCATCTTCAGACTCGTCATGCCTGATCGTAATATCTGTCTCATGAGTTGTAATATCAGTGGCCGGATATTTCTCAAAGATTTGTTCGTATTGAAGGTCTGAAGATTGTGTCGCGGTTGAGCGAAAGGTCTGGTAGATCCAGAAGATCAGAATTCCGGCAACAAAGGCAATTACTAAGAAAAGAACCCGCTTGGGTGTTAAGAAAGGAGTGGACTCGGCAAGGGCTGCAGCGGAAAAATATTTTTGCTCCTCATCGGAATCCTCCCGGGTGGAACCCCACTCCTGCTTGTTTTTGGGCATATAACGGTCAAGGATCGGCTGAGGATCAATGTCCAACTGCTTCAGATATAATCTGACAAATCCCCTGGTGAAGACCTCTGCGGGTAGTTTTTTCGCATCATTTTTTTCAAGGGCACGAAGAGTTTCAATATGGATACATGTCGTCTCTGCTATTTCTTTTAAAGAGAGGTGCTTTTCTTCGCGTTCTCTCTGCAGAAATTTGCCAAGACTTGACGCAGGTTCCGCATCCGAAGAGTTGTGCTGTGGATCTAATTTTAGAACAGTATTTTTAGGTTTTGTAGACATTTTTAAGAAATTATCTAAAGGAGCCTTTTGATATAGGCTTTTTCACGAAGTTGTTCCAACCATATTTCAGATAGTTTTTTCATTTTTTTCTGAAACAGCTGTTCCTTGATTTTTAGTTTGACCGAATCAAGTCCGGCCTGTATTGCCCTTCCTTGCTCGTTGCTAGAGAGTAGTTTGAAAAACTGGTAGCCCGAAGGTGTTTCAATTACCTCGCTTACTTCTTCTGGCTGCATGGCGGTGATCGTTTCCCTCATGTATGGGGCCATTTCCTCTTTTTTGAACACTCCGATGTCCCCTCCATCGCGTGCGGAAGGCAGGTCAGAGTATGATTTGGCCAGTTCCATGAAATCACGGCCGTTGACAGACATTTTCCGTATTTCTTCGGCCCGTTGCCTGGCCCTTTCTTTGGTTCTGACACCGTTGCCCTTGTCCCATGTCAGCCCAATCTGCAGGATATAGTAACCATCCGGGAGCGCACCGGCCGTATAGTTTTCGTCATAGTATTCCTGTATTTTTTCATCGGTAATCACAATCTTGGACCGGATTTCACGGTTTATGGTCATGGACTGCAGCATCTTGTCTCTCATGATTGAACGGTATTCTTTTTCCGATGTCCCGAGATCGGCGAGTTCTTGCTTGAGATCTTCGATCGTACCGTTGTTTTGCACGAGAATCCGGTCGATTGCAGCATCAATGTCACTTTCGTTCACAGATATGCCCAAATCTTTTGCTCGTTGTATTATAAGGGCCTGATCTATAAGCCGGGTGAGCATATCCTGTTGCGCTTTCTTAAGCGTTTGTTCTATTTCAGGCCCTGGAACGGTATTTTTGATCCTGTTGAAAACACTCGCCCCTTTGCTGTTAAGATCTGATAATGTGATGATCTCTTCATTGACAATTGCGATTACCCGGTCAATGATATCCATTTTCGAGAGTGCGGGCGCTGAAAAAACTGCTGTAAAGGCAGTCAGGGGAATGAGAAAGGTTATAATTTTGTAAAATGCATTCATGATATTTTCGTAAAAAGTCTTGGATAATATTTTAGCTGGTCAAGCAAAAAGTCAGTATATAATATGGTATGTTCAGTGCCTGAAAAATTATCACAACACAGTAGATCGGATTGCTATACCCTTTGGGTACTTTTTATGACACCATTATTAGTTATCATCCCCAAAGATTGTGTGCAAGACTTTTTTCGCTGTTTGCAAGAGTGTCTGAGGAGAGTCTTCTGAAGTGCGAACTATAAGCTTATCATCAGGGTTAAGTTTTATTCTCCCTTTTGATTCACTTACTATCTGAAGAATTTTTCGGAGCTGGACGGACGATGTTCCGTATCGAGTTTGGCCTATGTCAACGTCCTCTTTGCGTTTGGCGGGCAGGAATGAAAAAATCAGGTTTGAGCGGCCCTGCTCCAGTTTGGCAACGCCGAGTTTTTTGAGATCAAGTTTTAAGGCCATTACTTTGAAAAGATTTAGCGTCTCCAGCGGCAGCTTTCCGTATCGGTCCTTAAATTCCTCTTTAAGATCGGTAAGATCTTTTTTTGAGTCCTGATTGTTGATCTTTCTATAGGCAATATAGCGCTGATCCGGGTCTGTCATGTATTCAGCTGGTATGTAAGCTGAGATCCTCAAATTAATTTCAGGTTCTCTCTCCTCATCTTCCATGATGATATCTTCACCAAGTTCCGCCTTTCTTCTCAAGTCTTCAACGGTTCGCTGCAGGAGATCCAGGTAGAGGTCATATCCCACGGCCGCAATGGTTCCGCTCTGCGATTTTCCAAGGATGTTTCCGCCGCCGCGTATCTGAAGATCGCTTAAAGCCAGCTTAAAGCCTCCTCCCAGTTCATTGTAGTCCATAAGCGCCCGGAGGCGCTGTCCTGCATCCTTGGACAACCCTTCCATTGACGGCACAAGAAGATACGCATAGGCCTGTTCACTGCTTCTTCCTACGCGGCCCCGCAGTTGATATATCTCGGCCAGCCCCAGTCGGTCCGCCCTTGTAATGATGATCGTGTTGGCATTAGGAATGTCCAGACCGGATTCAATGATCGTGGTGCATACCAGCACATCCACTTCCTTGTTGACAAAGCGCACCATGATCTCTTCCAGCTTTCTTCCAGGTATCCGGCCGTGGGCCACCGCAACGTTAGCTTCAGGGAACATCTCTTCCACCATGAATGCCATTTTTTGAATAGAGTTGATCCTGTTGTGAACAAGGAAGACCTGACCCTGCCGCTGAAGTTCCATGCTTATCGCTTCTTTTATTACCAGGTCGTCGTGTCGGGCCACAAAGGTCTTGATCGTCCGGCGGTGTTCCGGCGGGGTATTTATAACCGACATATCCCTGACCGAGAGAAGCGACATCTGGAGCGTCCGCGGAATGGGTGTGGCCGTGAGAGTAAGAACATCGATGCGGGTGCGGAGTTTTTTTAGTTTTTCTTTATGGCTTACGCCGAAACGGTGTTCTTCGTCGATTACCAGGAGACCGAGTCGTTTAAACGATACGTCCTTGGATAGCAGGCGGTGTGTGCCTATGATGATGTCGATGTCGCCATTGGCAAGTTTTTTGATGATTCTTTTTTGTTCAGCTGTTGATTTAAACCGGTTAAGGCTCTCAATACGAACCGGGAACCCCATAAATCGTTCCTTGAATGTCTCTGCATGCTGTTCGGCAAGAACCGTGGTGGGAACCAGTATTGCAACCTGAAAGCTGTCCACAAGGACCTTGAATGCGGCCCTGATTGCCACCTCGGTCTTTCCATAACCAACGTCCCCGCAGATCAGTCTGTCCATTGGTTGATCCGATGTAAGATCCGAGATTACATCGTTTATAGCCTTAATCTGGTCCGGTGTCTCGTCAAAGGGGAACGAGTTTTCCAGTTCGTGAAAAAATTCGTCCGGTCTGGAAAAGGAGCGGCCCGTGACCATCTGGCGTTTTGCATAGAGATCAAGCAGTTCCCCTGCCACTTTCCAGACCGCCTTTTTGACCTTGTTTTTTGTGGCGGCCCATGCCTTGCCGCCGAGTTTGTCCAGTTTTGGTTTTCTGTCGGAAAGCCCCTTGTACTTATTGACGATGTTGATTCTGTCTACAGGCACGTAAAGTCTGTCATCGCCCCTGTATTCGATATGCAGAAAATCGTTGGCAACCCCTTTGATTACAAGGTTGACCAGACCTTTGTAAGTACCCAGACCGTGTTCCTCATGCACAACAATGTCGTCAATCTTGAGTTCTTCAAAGGTGACCGCTGTTCCTTTACGCCTGCTTTTTTTCTTTTTCGCAGGCCCGAGTCTTCGTTCTCCGAACAGTTCGCTTTCGCTCAGGATGTGAAGCCTCTCAAGAGGCAGGTCGAATCCTTCGGACAGAGGGTGGTC
>DAOVYS010000096.1 GCA_030635485.1 Pseudomonadota bacterium
TATCTTTACTATCGATAGTCTTGCCCGAACTTTTGAGCTTACATAAATCCAGGTAGGCTTTTGATTTTAATGGAATCAGATATTCTTGCGAGATTATCGAAAGATCGTCTGTGACCTTTTTCCCGTTCTTAATAAAATCATAATAATCGTTGTCCATCAAAATAGCCGATAAGCTGGAAACCTCCTCATCCAGAGGGATAGGGGTTAAATAGCTCTTATTGGGCAATTCGAACACATCGGGTTTTCGAGAAAACAACTCTATCATATAAGGAAATGTTTTTTTCTCTGGGTTATAAAAACGATAAAACAGCTTTTTGCCGGTACTTTTTTGTCTGTTTTTATATTGCCCTTCTTTAATAAAACGCCAAAAGGTAGTCGCAAATTCAATATCCAGGACTTCTAAGATTAGGACAATATCCAGATCTTTTGTTGCTCTGAAATTAAGACCCATGCTTTCCATCGCTAAATCACATGCAGTTCCGCCAATCAGAATATATTTATCCGTATAATCCTTGAAATAATCCCGGAAAAGATCAAGTCCTCTTACCATTCAATGCCCCCCATCATTTTTTCTATGGCGGATTCAACACGTTCGTCCTTAATATCTTTTAAACTTAGATACAGAGAGAATGGATCAACTGTTTTACCATTTGCAAATAAACCCGGAGAGTAGCTCCAGACCTCCAGTTCACATCCTGGCTCGTCCGGATAAGAAATAATGTCATGAGGATATTTACGCTTTATGTCTTTCCAGTCTTTTGCGGAAGCCGCATAAACCTGTTTTTGGGGTGGAGTCAACATTGAATAGCAGGCCAAGGCTGTCAAGCCGGCTTCACAGACTGACAACTCATCAATCAAAGTTTTTAGCCATATGTTTTCTTTTACTGGCGTTTTTAAATGAGGAAGCGCTTTCCCCCATAGGTCTCTGCGGTTTTTGTCAAAATGAATCAATCTTTTTCTGCCCACGATCGATACCTCAGCCAACTTTGCGGATTCGATCTCATCGAGCGATCTGGTCATTGTCATCCGTGAATATCCAAGCTCTTCTGCTAATTGCGTTGGAGTTACAGGTTCAGTTATTTTTTTTGTAAGCGCATAAAGAATAACAGCCTGAGTGGATGGTCCCAAAAAAGCTGTTTTTGATCTTTTTTTAATAAAATATTCCCTCAAATCAAGACCTAAATCCGGGAGATACATCTGGTTTCCAGGTATAACAAAAGGGGTTTTATACTCGATCAGTCGTTTTCTGTTAAATGATGAAATGTTGGAATGAATAAAAACAGCTTTCATTCTAAGCTGTTGGTTCACGATATCGATATGTTTATGAATTGTCGCAGGGGTAAGCTCGCTGTCGTTCCTTGAGGCCAAAACAATAAAATCTTCATTCAACAACCTGACCTGAAACACATCGTAACTATCCTTAAGAAAGAAAGGAAGCGATCCCACATTCGTCGGTTTTGATAACGTGACAGTTACACCAAGCGTATCCGATAAATATTCTTTGAAACGATTAACTAAATTTTTCATCCCGATATTTCTCTTAATGTTAAACTTAAATTGAGCGATTTTTAAATTGACCTGCATCAAGATTCCGTCACATTTCTTCGCAAAAAAATGCTCAACTTAGATTAAAGTATTTTTTGCACAGTAACATACTATACGTTATTGTGCAAAAAATATGTTACTTTTCTTCATTATTTCCTAACAGGCATATCACCATCCTTAATCTCCGCCAGTTCCACGCCTTCCGCATTCAGTTTCTGAAGATCGGCATGTATTGCACACATTGGGCAATCAAGCGGGATGTCCCATGTTTTTAGTTCCCAGCTAAGTTTCTTGAGGGTACCTTGAAAAATTGCCTTTTCGCCCAATCTCTGCGTTGTGCCCAAAATTTTATCCTCGGAATATCAACTATATGCCTCCGGTAAAATTTTGGGCACGCCTTGACCTTGAACGAAAAGACAATTATTCAAGATGGCCTATAATACCGGTCGCCTTGATCGGCGGGCTCGGCATAGCAGCCCTTATCGTTGTCTCGGAATCTCTCTACCTCAAGCAGTTCGGCCGTGAGAAACGGGGGGTCAGGGTGGCGGTTTATCAGCTCAGTACCTATCTCGGTTTTGGCTTTGGGGCCGCTCAGCGGCGCTCTGTTGTTGGAGGTAAGCGATCACAGGCACCGCATCTGCACGTGATCAGGGGGGGCCGGCATAGTATGAGCTATACGGTTTTTAAAAGGGCGGTACAGTGGATCTCCTATCAGTACCATTTTCCATGAGAGATAGGGTAGTGCCACGAGATAACTCTCGGCCAGTGTGAAGTATCCGTCCGTTAAAAGAGTGAAGAATATCTCGGGAAGTGGAAAGCCCTGTACATAAGGTTCCCCTGTCGGTCCTATGGTTGCGGCAATCCCCTCTTCAATCATCCTTTTGCACCAGACGCTGCTTGTCCGATTTTTAAGTGTCGTGCACTCCCCGCTTGCAATGTGGTAACCTACTGAACCGGGTTGCCATTTGAATGCATCCACATATTTTGCAAGACTGTACCAGCCGCAGTAAAGGGCCGCGTTCGGGCAGTCTCCGGGCTGAAAGAGCTCTTCCTTGTCATCCTTGACCACGGGCATGATCTTGTTTCTTGTTATTACATCAGCCGCGCGATGTATGGACAGGTCGTACAGCCGGTAGCCCGATAATTGTTTTTCTCCCGGGTCGGGCCATCTTGCGTCAAAAAAGGCCGTGCCTTTAAGTCCCTTTTTTTCTGTAGCAATACTCTGGTCAATGATCCTCTTTACAACATCAGGCTCCGGCCCGTCCAGCCTGCTTACCATCAAGACATCGTCTCTCTTTACCCGGCCTTTTTTTCCTTTGAAACCAGGATAATAGGGGTTGGATATCCACATATCAAGCGGATATTCCTTGCTTTTTACAAGGGCCAGTTCCGAATCAAGAGATGCTGCCTTGTCATGCGATTTTTTGAAAGTCTTTATCGATTTCTTTATGCTGTCAAGTTCCTGGTTGATTCTTTTTTTATCATTTTCATCCTCTGCCGATCCAAGCTCTATTTCCAGGGAGAGTCTTTTTTCCTTGAGATTTTCAAGTTCATCCGTCTCTTTGCCGCTTAATTCGGGGGGAGCGATTTTAAGAGGCATGCCGTACATTATGGCCAGGCAGCGGATCTTGCCGTAAGTTTCTTTTTTAAGGAATTTTCGTAACGGTACGGCCACTCTTTTTTCATAGTCATCGCGTCTTAATGTCTCCTTGTCCGTGAGCTTGAGAGTTACCAGGTTAGCCTTTGGGATATCCCTCTTTTTCATATAATACTCGGCAAGCCATACGCTTTTTGCGGCAAACCGATTTGCCACAACCAGGACCTCATCAGGCTCAAGTCCGCTGCAGTCCGATGTTGCGATAAGGCTGATTAGACCACAGGTAATTATATACCGGATAGGTAAAAATGATTTGAGAGAACGCATGAAAGACCCGTGTTTGTCTATGTTTGTCTATAAATGGTCCTTTAGGGTTTAGGGGCAGGGGCCGGCAAAAACAACAAAAAATCAATCCGTTACCCTGACCTCCTCTGTCAAGCTCATATTTTTCAGTTTCGCTTATGTTATCTGAAAATGCAATATATTTAGGCACCCATATGTTTTGTGTAACCAAATTAAAGGCCGATTTATTATCCGGCAGCTTGATTTTGGTTTTCAAACAATCTAGAATAATCTGAATTGAGATTTTTTTTAGTTTTTTTGTGCGTTATAAATTTAAGGAAAGAGTCACATGGAAGAGTCTGCGATAGAAAAGCTTGAAGTCATATATGATCGTTATGTGGAGACCGAGGGGAGTGTAATTTCCGTGCTTCAGGACATCCAGTCCGAGTTCCGGTATATTCCTGAGGATACGGTATACTGGTTTTCCGAGAAGAGCGGTGTCCCTGCCAGTAAATTCTACGGGGTTATCACATTTTACGGCCAGTTTCATACAAAGCCCAGGGGCGAGAATATTATAGCCACATGTTGCGGCGCTGTCTGTCACGTGAAAGGGTCTGAACGGATTTTTTTAAAGCTTAGGGAGGAACTATCCCTGCGAGGGGGGCAGGACATGACAGCGGACGGCCGTTTTACTGTTGAACAGGTTTCATGCCAGGGCGCCTGCAACGTTGCCCCGGTTGTTGTGGTCAATGACAAGATTTACGGCAAAATGAGCCCGAACAAGATTGTTAAACAGATTAAGAAGATGTAGTTCGGATTAACCACCTAACCACATCTGCGTTAGAAAAAAATCACGGAAGATGACTGTGGAAAATAAAATTGCGGTACATGTGTGCAACGGCACCGGCGGCATGGTCGCCGGAGGCGGGGAAGTTCTGCAGGCATTCAAAGATGCGTTTGCAGAGTCCGGTGTCAAGGCCGAAATCGGGGATCGCTGTTCGGTGAATGGCGTGGGGTGCCGTGGTCTGTGCGCCCGTGAAGTGCTTGTAGATATAACCGTTGGCGATGAGGTCACCACATACCAGTACATCCAGCCGGATATGGTTTCCCGGCTCGTTGAGGAGCACATTATCGGCGGAACGCCGGTGGAAGAATTCATGGTGGGTAAGGACTACCATGAATTCTTAAGCCGCCAGAAGAAGATCGTTCTGGCTGACTGCGGCCGGATCGATCCTGAAGAGATAGATGCCTATCTGGATGTCGGCGGTTATAGTGTAGTGGAAAAAACGCTCAAGACCATGTCTCCTGATGAGGTTATTCAGCTTGTCAAGAAGTCCGGCCTCCGTGGAAGAGGCGGGGCAGGCTTTCCGACAGGGGTGAAGTGGGAATTATGCGCAAAAAACAAGGCAGACCAGAGATACATAATCTGCAATTCCGACGAGGGTGACCCTGGGGCGGTTCCTACGCTGATCGAGGGTAATCCGCATTCGGTTATTGAGGGAATGACGATCGGCGCCTATGCCATCGGCGCAGATATGGGCTTTGTCTATATCAGGACCGAATATCCTCTTGCCGTGGAACGGTTGAAAAAGGCCATCGACCACGCGAGGGAGCGCGGTTTCCTCGGGCAATCCATCCATGGTTCAACATTTGACTTTGACATCCGGATCAAGCTCGGGGCGGGAGCCTTTGTCTGTGGTGAGGAAACGGCGCTTATCTCGTCCATTGTGGGAGAACGGGGAATGCCCCGCGCTAAGCCGCCGTTTCCGGCAGACGAGGGGCTGTGGGGCAAACCGACGATTATCAACAATACGGAGACGTTTGCAAATCTTCCTCACATCCTGCGTAACGGTCCCGAATGGTATTCCTCAATCGGAACCGAGACAAGCAAAGGCACCAAGATCATTGCGCTCACCGGAAAGGTCCGGAATGCAGGTCTTATTGAAGTGCCCATGGGTACTACTATAAGGGAGATCGTCTTTGACATAGGCGGCGGCATTCCGGACGGAAAGCTCTTTAAGGCGGTCCAGACAGGCGGTCCTTGCGGAGGATGCGTCCCACAGGAGCACCTCGATTTGCCGGTGGATTATGAAAATCTTGCCCGGGTCGGTTCAATGATGGGTTCAGGCAGCATGGTGGTGCTTGATGAGACGGACTGCATGGTAAATATGGCCGCTTTTTTCCTTGCATTCAACCAGGCTGAATCGTGCGGCAAATGCCCTCCCTGCAGGATCGGTACAAAGAGGCTTTTTGAGATCCTCACCGGAATCATGGAAGGCCGGGGCCGGAAAGGCGACATCGAGCTTCTCCTTGATCTCTCGGCAGACATCATGGACTCAAGTCTATGCGGACTCGGGATGGTAGCGCCGAACCCGGTGGTTAGCACGATCAGGTATTTCCGTCATGAATATGAGGCCCATATCCGCCATAAGCGGTGTCCGGCCAAGGTATGCCGCAGCCTTCTCACCTATTTTATCCGGGCGGACCTGTGCAGGGGATGCGGCGTATGCGCCAAAGGATGCCCGGTCGGGGCCATAACCGGCATAAAGAAGGAACCACATCGCATTGATACGTCGGCATGCGTAAAGTGCGGCGCATGTTATGATACCTGCAAGTTCAATGCTGTACTTAAGGAATAGATGATGTGAATTATGAATTACGAATCTTTCGTATTATGTTCATAACATTCGTAATTCCTAATTCGTAATTCCCAATTCATACCACGGTGGTATATATGATTAATTTGACCATAGACGAGAGAAAGGTCAGCGTGAAGGAAGGCGCCATGATTTTGGATGCTGCCCGGGAGCTGGAAATTTTTATTCCCACCCTGTGCTACGATCCCAGGCTCAAACCGTACGGTGGGTGCCGGCTCTGTCTTGTTGAAATTGAAGGCATGTCCAGGCCGGTCAGTTCCTGTACGACTCCGGTTGCAGAGAGAATGGTGGTCACTACGCACAACGACCATCTCTACCGCCTGAGACGCACGATACTGGAACTCCTGCTCTCCGATCATCCTAACGATTGCATGGTGTGCGAAAGGGCCGGCGACTGCACCCTGCAGGACCTCGCCTATTTCTATGGATTGCGGGATAACCGTTTCCGCGGGGAAATGAGAAAATTTGAAGAACATGATGCAAATCCGTTTATTCAGCGTGACATGAATAAATGCGTACTCTGCGGAAAGTGTGTACGGGTCTGCGATGAGGTGATGGGGGTCAATGCAATCGACTTTGCGTACAGAGGTCTTTCTACCAGGATCTCCACGCCGTATGAAAAGGATCTGGATTGTGAGTTCTGCGGGCAATGCATGTCCGTCTGTCCGACCGGAGCACTGACGAGCAAGGTCTGGGCCGGAGAAGGCCGCCGGCGGATGGATGTCAAATATACGGACACGATCTGCCCTTACTGCGGGTGCGGATGCAATATAACACTCCATTCCGTCCGTGACAGGATCGTAAAAGTCAACTCCAGGGCCGATAACGGGAACAAGGGGTGGCTGTGCGTCAAAGGCAGATTCGGATACGAGTTTGTCAACAGCCCTGACCGATTGACCACGCCTCTTATCAGAAGAGAGAAGAACGGTGACCTTGAACCTGCGACCTGGAACGAGGCGATCAGCCTGATCGCCGGCCGTTTTGAGGATATCCGCTATAAGCACGGCCCGGATGCCCTGGCCGGACTTGCATCCGGCCGCGTCACAAACGAGGAGAATTACGCCTTTCAGAAATTCTTCCGGGCGGTCATCGGCACCAATAATATCGATCATTGCGCACGTCTCTGACACTGCGCTACCGTGGCCGGTCTGTCCACTGTATTCGGTTCGGGAGCCATGTCCAACTCCATCGAGGAGATAGAGGATGCTCAAACGCTTTTTGTGATCGGTTCAAATACCACGGAGGCCCACCCTGATATAGCCATACGCATGAAAAAGGCTGCTAAAAATGGTGCAAAGCTTATAGTAGCAGACCCCAGAAAGATTCCGCTCGTACAATATGCCGATCTGTGGCTCAGGCTTCGTCCCGGAACCGATATCGCTCTCTTGAATTCCATGATGCATGTTATTTTGGAGGAAAATCTGCACGACCCCTCATTTATAGAGGAGCGTACCAACGGGTTTGACGACTTTTCGAGGGGTTTAAAGGAGTTCACGCCGGAATTGGGCGAAAAGATATCAGGCGTTCCCAAGGATGATATCATTCGGGCGGCGCGTATGTTTGCGTCATCTGAAAGGGCCGGAATATACTACACGCTTGGAATTACGCAGCACACGCACGGCACGAACAACGTGTTCTCGATTGCCAATCTCGCCCTTCTTACCGGAAATTTGGGAAAGGAATCCGCAGGGGTTAATCCGCTTCGCGGCCAGAACAATGTCCAGGGCGCCTGTGACATGGGATGTACTCCGGACGTACTGCCGGGATATCAGAAGGTGACTGATCAGAAGGTAAGGGAGAAATTTGAGGAGATGTGGGGTAGGCCGATTCCGGACAAGGTCGGACTCACATCCACTGACATGATCGGTGCTATGATTGATGGGAGGTTGAAGGGACTCTATGTGATGGGCGAGAATTCCGTCCTGAGCCATGCGCATATGTCCCACACAATTCAGGCCCTTGAAAACCTCGATTTTCTGGTTGTGCAGGACATCTTCCTGACAGAGACCGCAAAACTTGCCGATGTAGTGCTTCCGGCAGCCTCATTTGCTGAAAAGAACGGGACATTCACAAACACGGAACGAAGGGTCCAGAGGGTGAGAAAGGCGATCCAGTCTCCGGGTGAGGCCCTGGACGACCTGACAATAATCGGAATGCTCTCCTCCCGCATGGGATACGACCATGTCCGGAAGATCGTTCAGGCAACCGGATTTCAGGCACTTTCCAGCGGGGGGCGTTACGCCTATCCCGAGCAGGCGTTCCGTGAGGTCTGTTTCCTGTCACCTGCCATGGCCGGTATGACCTATCTCCGTTTGGCTGAAAAGGGACTGCAGTGGCCGTGCCCTGATCAGGACCATCCTGGGACCCCTTTTCTCTTTAAGGACGGATTTCCAAAGGGCAGGGCGGATTTTACCAGAGTGTCTTATGAGCCGTCCAGGGAATTGCCTGATTCGGAATATCCCCTGGTTCTCACAACCGGACGAAACCTTTATCAGTACCATACCGGCACAATGACCAGAAAATCAAAGGCCATTGAAGCAGTTGCCGGGCAGGCCTATGTTGAAATCAGTTCGACCGATGCCGAGCACGTAGGTATAGGCAACTCGGAAATGGTCACTGTTTCCAGCAGAAGAGGCGCTGTCAGCCTGCAGGCCAGGGTGGGAAACATCGTGCCCCCGGGTGTACTCTATATGCCGTTTCATTACGCTGAAGCGCCTGCCAATGCCCTTACAAACAGCGTGCTGGACCCAATATGCAGGATTCCCGAGCTGAAGGTCTGCGCCGTAAAGATCGAAAAGAGCGGCTGAGAGAGAGGTACGGGGGCGGCAAAATGGTGGGCACAGAGACATTCGGTTCAATACCCCCTGGAGGGGTACAGAGTTTTTAATCCATCAGTCGTAAACCACCAAATA
>DAOVYS010000150.1 GCA_030635485.1 Pseudomonadota bacterium
CTGAAATGGATCAAACGAAAACGCTACGGCAATTTCCTGCTGGACCTTCTGAACTTCAAAAGAAATACCAGAGAGGAGGGATGGGAATTTATTTCACTGATCGTGATCAAAGACGGTCAGGTGGTGTACAAACTTTGGGGCGGCAAACCAAATCTACATATAACGGAAGAGCGGAAAAATCCATTAGGGCCTTTGCAGGATTCGGGAAGTTTATTATTGGATATGGCGTTAGAATGATCGTAACGTGTGCTCCCCCAAACGTGGATCCCCAAAACTATTTCTGGCCAGCTGCACCGCCTTGTTCGGTGATTACCCCTGGAACTTCATATAAAAATAGTGCGGCGAGGGAACCGAATCCGCCACCAACGAATGGTTAGGCGTTGAGTCTATTTGATCAGGTAAGTTATTTGAAAAACTATGCAGTCTGTAATTTATGCCTCCCACCATCTATCCTCAAAATAAGGATTCTAAATCTCTGTAGCCACTCAGTATGCGAACTATCTCAACTCTTTTGGGGATGACTCGGTAAAATATTACGTAGCGTTTTATTGGAAAGCTTCTAATACCTGGCAATAGATCTTCTCTCACTCTGCCCATCTCAGGAAACGAACAAAATAGTTGGCATTGCTCTAATACAGAGTCAAAAAACTTGTCAGCGGCTTGAGGAGAATCATTGGCAATATACAACCAGATATCTTCTAAGTCATGAGTCGCCTGCTCAGATATGAGCAGCTGATATTCTTTCATACAGCAAACATTTTCCGAGCATCATTTTTTATTTTGTTAAGAGTTCTTTTATCAAATTTCTTAGACTTTCCTGCGTCAAGCTGCTTAATACCCACCAGCAATTCACTTCTCAGGTCCCCAACCATTTTTGCCCTTTGTTCTTCTCGTGCCTGGAGCAGGCGGAGACCTTCTCTAATTAACTCACTTGACGATTTATACATCCCAGATTTAACTTTCTGAGCAACCCATTCATCCATTTCTGGAGTTAACGATATATTCATCTTTACACCTCCTGATAATACTATGCAGCGAATAACAATAAATGTCAATTTTTGTTATTTTTAAAGATGTACATTAACCGCTGAAAGTGGGTTGAACTTTTCAATAACTGCCATGAATTCTAAATGGGACCTTTCCAGACCCAATTTGAAGATGTCTTGATTTTGCTCTCCCTATTTTCACAATACTCCATAAACGGAATTCGCACGGAAGGTAAAATAAAGTCAAGATATCTCCGTAGATTAACAGAAAAAAATATTTTTTCTCAAGAATTCGATAAAATTTGGTGGACTTCGTAGGCCAAAAAAATTGACAGCTACCGAATCCACGAAACCCCTATTACGCCAAGCAAAAAAATCGCGCGGACCGGGATAGAACCGGAAAGCAAAAAATGGCCTCGATTTTAGCTGCCGATAATCTTGCCGAATACCCCGCATTGTGTTACATAGTAAGGAATTCTACGATCTATGCGCCCGTAGCTCAGCTGGATAGAGCGTCGGACTTCGAATCCGCAGGTCGGGGGTTCGAATCCCTCCGGGCGTACCATATAAAAAAAGGGTTTCAGCTTTTTTGCTGAAACCCTTTTTTGCGTTCTCCGGTCCGTCTCAGGTCCACGTGCTTTTTTTCTGGTTTGAATTGGAATTTTTCATTCTCATCCAAGGAAAATTTTAAATTTTCCTGACAAGGGTCGACATATTATTTTTCTTGACCAAGATGGTTACCAGTCAGGTAGGTACTATGTAGGGACTTGCGTCATCCCTCTGGCTTATTTCCTCCAAGTAGCAGCCAACGGCTTTCGTGGTGGAATCCGGAAGTAAGGAAAGCGAGGATAGCCGAACATCATGGCGCCATACAGATCGTGGCCCTCTGGAAGAGCCAGCGCATCAAGCAGGGGTTGGTACCCCATGCTCACTGCACTCATTAGAATTCCGGCCCAACAACATCCGATACCGTGGCTAGAGGCGGCCAGATCAAAATAGGTGAGGGCGATGGTGCAATCTATCTGCGGCTTGGAGCTCAAGGTCGAGGCATGAACAACTGCAAGATGGGGAGCTCCCCGCAGGACCATATCCTTGCCATGATCCCAGGCGTTCACCAGACCGGGATAGTTGTTCTCCTTGCGGAGCCAGTCAACAACATGACCAGCTAAACGCCGCACCTCTTCCTGATTTTCTATAATCAGCCAGTGGGTCGGCTGTTCATTTCTGGCAGATGGGGCCCAACGACACACCTCAAGAATCTTTTTGATATGTTCATGGGGAACAAGATCTTTCTGATAGCTCCGGATGGAGCGCCTGCCTTGCAGCAATTGAGCTGCCTTCTTCAAATCAGGTGCCGGCCCGAAGGGTATGTCAAGGCAGTCATCAGGTGTGATTGAGGCCAGCGACAGAGCTCCATGGGGGCATACTGACACGCAATGACCGCATTCGATACAGAGCTGCTCAGCTTCCGGCTGTATTTCCGGAAACCCTTTTTCTCCCTGAAGAACGATTAAATGAAATGGGCACTCTGCTGCACAGATACCGTCTCTCTTACACTTGCTTTGATCAATGGAAATCAAGGACATGACTGACACCCTCCATTTTACTGCCGCCTTTCAAAGCGTACAGGAACTGTTTACGTCTGATACGTATACTTTTTTTACTCCCTACAGCGGGCCCCTGCGCTCTTCAATTTGTACCATTCCGTATGCACAACCGCAATCGGCAATGATACGCAGAAAGGATATTGATCAAAACAAGATGATTGGTGATAAGAAATAACTTTTTAGAGTCAAATCCATGCGGTCTTTTTTACTGTCCGCTCGCTTCATGATGAGTTCGGCGGCGGTGTGGCCGTGAATGGCGAAATGCAGCTTGTTCTGCACCTTGGCGAAAAAATCGCGGGTGGTTGGGGCGTTCTTGTTGTAATCCATGCTGGTGGCATAGATATCGGTAATCTTCTGGTAAAAACGGCGCTCACTGAGCCGGATCTCGCGAATTTCTTCCAGCAACCTCTCAAAGTAGTCTTCCCCAAGAAAAGCCCCATTCTCCAGCCGTTTCCTGTCCAGCACGAAACCCTTGATCGCGAATTCCCTCAGAACATGGGTGGCCCACTGCCGGAACTGAGTTGCCCGTACAGAATTCACCCGGTAGCCAACAGAGATGATGGCGTCGAGATTGTAGAAATCGATATTGCGCGAGACTTCACGCTTGCCTTCCAATTGAACTATCCGGAATTTCCGGATAGTTGCCTTTGGAGTGACTTCACCCTGCTCGAAGATATTTTTGAGCTGAAAGTTGCAGAACTCGAAGAAGCCACTTCACTTCCCCGCCGTACAATCCAATATACCCTCCAAAAACTAACCGAAAGAGGATTCCTGCAACGGCTGGGCAGCGGCGCCGGTAGTCGCTATCAATTGATCTTCCAACCCTTATGCTTTTATAACTTTACCAGGCAGACAGAACTCCCTGCCTCCAAGATGATGCAAGGTCGGGGCACTTTCCACCTGAAAACGCGCTCCAAAAGCATCTGGTTTTACCCACACAGCCAGAACTTCACCAACAATGATGGAATGATCTCCTGCTGTTGGATGGGAATCGAGCTTACATTCAAGTGCACCAAGGCATTCAGATACAAGTGGTGCCTGCACATGTTCTCCAGTGATTGCAGTCAGGCCACATTTTTCAAATTTATTATCACCACTGCGACCGCTGGTGGTGCCGGCGCACATAACCTGTTCGGCAAGATCATGGCCAGGTACGCAGACGCAAAATTCACCACTCTTGATAATAAGTTCATGCGTGAACCGAGACGTGCCAATGGCCACAGCAAGCATGGGCGGTTTTTTGCTGACCGGCATGCACCACGCTGCAGTCATAAGATTGATGGTCTTTTCATGCTTGGCTGTTACCAGGATGGTAGGACCATGATTGATGAGACGATTAGCCTGATTCAGATCAATTTTTTTGAAGTTCATAAATCACCTTTCATGATAATTGATAACTATTCAGCATCACTTCATTTTTCATCCAATACTTTGCGGACGATTCCGGCAATTTCTTTTTTATCAAGTGGTTTGAATAGAAATCTTTTGATACCGATTTCCCCGGCCTTTTCTTCGGAGATTAGAGAACTGTAGCCGGTACAAAGAATAATTGGGATGTCAGGCCGTATCTTAAGCGCTTCTTCTGCCAACTCTGTTCCGGTCATTTGCGGCATTGTCTGATCGGTAATAATAAGATCAAAACCATCCGGATCGGACCGGAACGTATCAAGGGCCTCCGTGATGTCCGTAGTTCCGGTCACCTTGTAACCCAGACGCTCCAGGATAGTCTTTAGAATGCCGATAATGGTCTTTTCATCATCAATGACCAGAATACGTTCATCTCCTGTTGGCAAATAATCTGTTTTTTCTTCCGTCTCCGCCACGTTTTCTTCTATGGCGGGAAAATAAACACGGATTATAGTGCCTTTCCCGACTTCACTTTCAACCTTGATTATCCCACCGTGATCCAGGATAATTCCATGCACCACAGCCAGACCCATGCCTGTTCCTTTTCCAAGTTTCTTGGTTGTAAAATAGGGCTCAAAAATTCGGTCCATGGTCGCTTCATCCATACCATGCCCTGTGTCACTCACCATAAGTTCAACAAAGGGGCTTGGGGCAACATCCGGTTCCCCGCCGAGTTCAGCCGGGCCCAGATCCTTTCTCGACAACTTAACTTTTATCACACCCCGCTCTTGTTTCACTGCATGGAAAGCATTGGTGCAAAGGTTCACCAGAACCTGGTGAACCTGGGTCGGGTCCGCCAGGATTGTCCCGCTTTCTTTGTCAATCTCCTCTTGAATATCAATGGTGACAGGGATAGAGGCCCGCATCAGTTTCAGGGCTTCCTTAATAACCAGATAGGGCTTCAGCGGTTTCCGCTCTTGCGGCCCCCTACGGCTAAAGGCAAGAATCTGTTTTACAAGTTCCTTGGCTCGGTTTCCGGCGATCAGCACCTCTTCGATATCCCCTTTTGCCCTGCTCGACTCCGGGATATCGTCTTTGGCCAATTCCGCATAACCGATAATAGCTGCCAGTATGTTGTTGAAATCATGGGCAATACCACCGGCCAAGGTACCGATAGCCTCCATCTTATGGGCCTGAAAAAGCTCTTGCTCCAGTCTTTTCTGTTCAGTGACATCTTTGGCAAACTGGACGACATATTCAATAGTATTGTCTTTATCAAAAACAGGTGAGGAAGACATGTAAAAGATCTTTCCCAGATTTTCATGTGTTATCAAGGCCGAATGTTCGCACAAATCATGAAGAGTCTCAACTGCCGGGCACCCGGGACAAGGTTCTGAGGCTCCACAAAATATTTCATAACAGTACTGTCCTATGAGTTCCTCCTCCGTTTTCTCAAAAAAATGACATGCAGCCTTATTCGTCCGGAGAATCCGCATATCTTTATCCTGAACAGTGACAATATCGGTTATGGAATCAAATGATTTTTCCCACTCTTCTTTGCTTTTAAGCAAATCTTCATATGTACACTTAAGTTCCGTTTCCCTTGCCGCAATCTGTTTCGACATCACGTTAAAGGCCCGGACAAGTTCGCCTATCTCATCTTTAGTCTCAATTCCAACAACAAACCGGCCATAATCCCCCTTGCCGATCTCCCTTGTTGCTTTGGTAAATAAACGGAGCGGCCGGACAATACGAGATGCCAGCACCCAGAGAAAAATCATTGCAATAAAAACAGAGAGACCACCCACAATAACGAGATGCCATGTGAGAATTTTCGCCTCAGCGAAAATTTCCTTTTCCGGCAGGGAGATCATCATCCACCATGGTTCGGAATGCGGAATTCGGATCGACGTGAAAAATTCGATTCTGCCATGTCCGTGACTCCAGAATGGTTCACCTCGGCCAAACTGAACTCTATTTTCGCTGTCAAAACTATTCACATCAAAGAGATCTATTCCCCCTTGAATCTGGTTTCCCGTCTTTCCCACGATCTTTAAGGAAGAGGTAAAGATAACGATCTCGCCGTTTTTTTCTTCAATTTCCGTTTTCTCGATCAACCTTTTAATAAATACTATGTCAAGGTCCAGACCAACGACTCCGTAAACGCCCTGTTCATATAACACCGGCGCCATAAATGAGATAATGGGAATATCCGTGCCGTCTATTACCTGCATATATGGACCGAATAGAACCGCCTCTCCCGTTTCTTTGCACAATTGAGGAAAAAAATCCTCCCTAAAACGGGAGAGCGGCTCCACAACGATGAAACCATCCATGTTTCTATACCAATAGGGTGCAAACCGGCCGGTTTCGTCATGCCCTGGTTCATAAGCATACAACGCATCTTCATTATCAAAGGCATTGGGTTCCCAGCATGTAAAAATACCGCCAATGTCTCTGTTCCTTTGCAGAATGGATCGCAGTATATTATCCACGTCGTCACGGTCGAGGTTCAACGGTTCAAGCGGGTCCAGTCGGCCTGACAGAGGGTCCGCCAGTATACGGGAGGTGTTCATAACAACATTGAGCGCTTGCACAACATGTTCAGCATGTTCACGCGCCATAAAACGGAGTTGTTCCTTTGCGCGTTGAACAGCGGTATTCCGAA
>DAOVYS010000132.1 GCA_030635485.1 Pseudomonadota bacterium
AATGAATATGCTGAGTCTTTTTATACATAGTTATTCTACGTTTGGCCGTGGCCAATGGTGATGGTTACAAAAACAACTTAGCGATTATGGACCCCTGGCCCCTGAAACACGCCCTTTTCCGACAAAAGAGTCAAACAATTGTCCACAATGGTCTCAGTGGCCTGCGGCTTTGCCAGTTTTCCCGCCGCAGCCTTCATCGTTTCCCTTGTTTTTTTATCTATGAGCATAGAGACGATCTCTCTGCCCAGGATATCCCCGCTGAGATCCTTTTGAGCAAACATAACCGCCGCGCCGCCGGCCACGAGATATCTGCCGTTTTTTTCCTGGTGTCCGTCAGCTGCAAAAGGGTACGGGATCAATATAGCAGGAATTTTTTTGACCGTAATCTCGGCAAGTGTTGTGGCCCCTGCCCGAGACACGACTAAATCCGCGTCTTCATATATATCTGCCATGTTCTCAAAAAAGGCCTCCACCTCAGCCTGAATGGACATCCTGTTATACGAATCACGCACCATTGATTCATCATGGCTGCCGGTCTGGTGGATGACCCTGAAATCTGCAGGCAATTTGTCTCTATATTTGGAGAGCGCCTCTATCATCAGTTCATTCACCCTCCGGGCTCCCTGGCTGCCTCCAAGTACCAGGAGGGTCACTCCTTTTTTGTCTTTTAAGGCCCGATCCGTCAACAGCTCCCTGCGAACCGGATTACCGGTCAACAATGTCTTTTCTATCGGGAAAAAACTCTCACTTCCCGGGATAGAGACAAAAATTCTGTCCACAAATCTGCCCAGTGCGCGGTTGGCTACACCCGGAATTGAATTCTGCTCATGGATACACGTTGCAATGCCCAGGAGCCTGGCTGCCAGCACAACCGGACCTGTCACATAACCGCCGACGCCAAAAACCAATGCCGGCCTGAACCGCCTGATCAAGATTAAGGCCTGAAGCAGACTGAACGGAAGTTCCAAAAGTGTCCGAAACCTGGAAAAACCGGATTCCCCCTTCAAACCGTGGCAGCGGATCGAGGCAGTCTTCAAACCGCGTCCAGCCAGGGCCTTTGCATCCATACCGCGGCCAGTGCCGATGAACAGCACCTCGCTCCCTGGAAAACGGTTCATAAACGCCTCCGACACGGCGATACCTGGAAACAGATGGCCACCGGTACCTCCGCCGGTCACAACCAGATTTATCTGATATCCTTTGTTCATGGTTCACGATTGTAACGCCTCAATCAATACCCCGACCGTCTATTTAACACTTAAGAGACCCCTCAAGACTATTCACCGCATCCCTGAACACCCTTCCCCTCTGGGCATAATCGTTGAACATGTCAAAACTTGCGCATGCGGGAGACAGCAGGACCGCATCTCCGGAACCCGCCATGTTAGAGGCCCGGCGCACAGCATCAGGAAGCGTATCCGCTAACTGCACAGAGGTGAGAGACCCAAATGCCTCAGCCATGCTGAATCCGGCCTCGCCTATGAGCACCATGGCCTTTACCTTTTCCCTGATCAACTCATTTAATATGACATACTCTCCACCCTTGTCACGGCCTCCGGCAATCAGAATAACCGGCGAGTTCATACAGGTCAGGGCCGAATGGACAGCGCCCACATTGGTTGCCTTGGAATCATCGTAATACCTGACGCCTCCGATCTCCGCAACCATTGCCAACCTGTGCGGCAGAGGGACAAACCCGGTTATCCCCTTTCTGATACCGCTATCGGAACAACCCATATGCCTTGCGGCGATGATGGCAGCCATCGCGTTTTGAAGGTTAGGTTGGGCAGCCAGACTGGTACCGTCAAGGTCATATATCTCTTCGTTCCCTGACAAAGCAGCGCTTCCGGAGAGCACTACCTTCCGCCCTTTCAGTGATGCCCCGTTCCTGCCCTGCAGCCGGTTCCCGAAAAAAAGGACATTGCTTTCCGGCCACCTGATATCATCCAAAAAACCATTTTTTCTTTCATGTCGTATTATCTCCGGATCATCAGCGTTTAACACCGCAATATCTCCAGGTCTCTGAAAGGCGAATATCCTGAATTTTGAGGCTACATACGCCTCATACGAATCATATCTGTCCAGATGGTCCGGCGATATATTCAAGAGCACGGCCACGTCGGGTCTGAATTCACCGGCGGTATCGAGCTGAAAACTGCTGACCTCCGCGACAACCACGTCTGCATCCTGCGGCCCGACAAGATAGTCGGTCAGCGGTCTTCCAATATTCCCCCCAACAAAAACTTTTTTCCCGGAGGCCCGAAACAATTCGCCAAGAAGTGTGGTTACGGTACTCTTGCCGTTAGTGCCGGTCACGGCAACAAGGGGCGTTTTAAGGCAACAGGCCGCAAGCCCGAGTTCGCCGACAACCGGAATCCCTCTTTCGTACGCCGAATTCAAGGCAGGGATGTCAAGAGGCACGCCTGGACTCACAACAATAAAATCCACAGATGTAAAAAGTTCTTTAGAATGGCCTCCAGTCTCAAACTTTTCCACCTTTTGGGTGAGTTCTTCGACTATCTGTCCGTCGATCCGATCCATGGGAAAAGCATCGGAAACAGAAACCCTTACACTGATGCTTTTTAAAAAATTCACCGCAGACAGACCAGACCTGCCCAGGCCCACGACAAGTGCGTGGCTGTGCGGCCGGATCAACCTTTTGGAGAATAATTTTTTTTCCATCCTATTACGATCTTCCCATTAAGAATAAGAAACGATTATCCCCTTACCATGTAAGCGATCACAGGTGGTGCAGCTGTGCGTGATCAGTCCTACCGGTTATAGCCCAACCTATACCGGTAGGACTAAGCGCGTGCAGATGCGCCGCCTGTGATCGCTTACAATCATCTCAACTTCAGCGTGGCAATAGCTGCCAGTCCAAGTACAATTGAGATTATCCAAAAACGCACTACCACCTTGGGCTCTTCCCATCCCTTTTTTTCAAAATGGTGATGAAACGGGGCCATCAGAAAAATCCTCTTCCCGCCGCTCATCTTAAAAAATCCGACCTGTAATATCACGGAAATGGCCTCCATGACAAAAATCCCGCCCACAATGATAAGCAGAATCTCCTGCTTTGTAATGATTGCCACCGATCCAAGGGCCGCGCCCAAGGCAAGAGAACCCACATCTCCCATAAAGACCTGGGCCGGAAACGTGTTAAACCAGAGAAATCCCAGGCTGCTCCCCACAAGCGCACCGCAAAAAACCGCCACCTCGCCGGCGCCCGGCACAAAAGGAATCTGAAGATAAGATGAGAGCACCGCATGACCGGCAAGATAAGAAAAGACGAGATACACGCTGCCGGAAACCACTGTTGGTCCGATAGCAAGACCGTCCAGCCCGTCCGTCAGATTTACCGCATTTGAGGACCCTACTATCACCAGTACGGCGAAAAGTATGTAGAACCAGCCGAGATCAAAATTCACTTGCTTAAAAAAAGGAATTGTCAGATGGCTGTCAAAACCATGGTGGCTGAAGAGGATTGCTCCGGCCACCGTTGCGCCCAGTATCTGAAAAAAAAGTTTTCCCTTAGCGCTTAAGCCCTTGCTGTTCTTCTTTTTGATCTTTCTGTAATCATCAACCGCGCCCACAAGCCCGAACCAGAGGGTCAGCCCCAGGACCAGCCAGACATAACGGCTGGTCAAATCGGCCCAGATCAGAGTGGAAAAAGTAATTGCAGCCAGTATAAAGGCCCCGCCCATGGTCGGGATCCCCTCTTTACTGAAATGTGTCTCAGGACCATCCTCCCTGACCACCTGCCCGATCTGGAGACGTTTTAGAAACCGGATAAAGGCGGGTCCCAGGACCAATACAACAACAAATCCCGTTATGATAGCACCAATGCTCCGAAAAGTGATGTAACGGAAGACATTGAATCCTCCGAATACTGAATGAAGTGGATATAAAAGATGATAGAGCATGTCAGTGTTTGTTAGAGCCTGTAATTTTGATCAAACTTTTTTCAATTCCGAAATAATTGTTTCCATCCGCATACCGCGAGACCCCTTTACAAGGATCCAGTCGCCGGGCGAGAGTTCACCCTTTTCTTCCAGCTTACGAAGATGGTTTACCAATTGCTCTTTTGAAACAAATTCTTTTACCCGTTCCCCGGCCATGCCGGAATCAACCGCGCCTTGGACTACTGCCTGCGCAAAATCGCCAACCGCCAGCAGATAATCAATCTTATGACGGACCACGGATTCACCGATCAGATGATGCGCGGATTCGGACTGATCGCCAAGTTCCAGCATATCTCCCAGAAGCACTGCGGTTTTTCGTCCCTTCCCCAGGATCGAAAGGGTCTCCAAGGCTGCTTGCATGGATGCTGGATTTGCATTGTAACTGTCGTCTAAGAGCTTCAGTCCGCCGACAAGATCGTCAACCTTCTGACGTCTGTCAAAAGGTTCAAACAGAGAAAGGCCCCGGCCGATTGCATGGATATCCATACCAACGCCCACAGCCATTGCCGCGGCAGCAAGGCTGTTCATGACATTGTGTCTGCCGAGACCTTTTATATTAACCCTGGTCTTCTCTCCGCCGATATGAAGCGTGAAGGCCATTCCATTTACACCCAGGCTGCGCAGGTGAGTTGCCCTCACATCCGCCTTCCTATTCCGGCCGAACGTAATTTTTCCCTGACCACATGACCGGGCAAGGGAGCGAATCCTTTTGTCATCAATATTGACCGCAAGTATTGCCCATGATTTACTTCCAAAAAAAAGTTCGCCCTTTGCCTTTGCAACCCCATTGATATCGCCCAATCCTGCCAGATGGGCGTCCTGTACATTCACAATACACGAGACATCAGGTTCAGCTATCTCGGTCAGCCTGGCAATCTCGCCGGGTTGATTCATACCCATCTCAAGCACGGCAAAATCATGACAAAAACTCACTGAGAGGAGAGAGAGAGGCAGTCCGACCAGATTATTTAAATTACCCATGGTCTTAAGTACCCGGTTTCCCTGACCGAGTATTGCCGCAACCATCTCCTTAACCGTGGTTTTTCCGGAACTGCCGGTTACTCCCAGAACCTTGAGAGTATGCATCCGAGAACAGCGATACGCGGCAAGATCGCCAAGCGCCTCTAAGGTGTCTTCCACAAGCACCACAGGAACAGATCCCGGGACCTCCTGCATCTTTGAGACTATCAGACCCGCCGCACCCTTTTTCAACGCCTCACGCACAAAACCATGACCGTCAAACCGGTCACCGGTCAAGGCCAGAAACAGATCTCCGGGCTCAACTCTCCGGCTGTCTGTTGAGATGCTCCTGAAGACCGTCTTAAGGCTGCCGGACAAGACGCGTCCCCCGGTGGCGAGCAGTATCTGCGAAAGATTCCATGCCGGGTTCTGAAATGTTGCAAAGCCATAACCAAAACCGGATGTGGTTCGACTTCTGATCATACCTTCACTTGTACGACTTTTTACCGATCCCACCAGTTCCATTTCCCCCCCTCGGCAAGACAGATCATCCTTTTGCGTTGACTGATTGCCTCAAGTTCAGTTGATTGGCAGCCTCAAGACGATCAGAGAAAAAACTTTTCCCCTCCCTGGTAATCTGATAGCGCTCATGGCCCTTGCCACAGATGAGCACAACATCCCCAGGTCTTGAATAGCGGATTGCCGCTCCAATCGCCTCCTTCCGAGAGACGATTACATCATACCCGTGCAGGCCTTGCCCGCCCAAAAACGATTCAATACTCATGCGGCGGATATGTCCGGCCCCTTTGACGCCCTGCTCAATGTCCGCAAGTATCTTCTCAGGCTCTTCCGTACGGGGGTTGTCCGAGGTCAAAAGCACGCCATCGGCCAGTCCGGCAGCGACCTCTCCCATCAACGGCCTCTTTCCCCTGTCACGATCGCCGCCACAGCCAAAAACCACGATAAGACGTTCCGGTCCCAGCTCCTTTAAAGTGGAAAGTACGTTCAAAAGCGCATCCGGGGTATGGGCATAATCGACAAAGACCTCTATGTCACATTTTGACTCCATCCGTTCGAGACGGCCCGGAACTCTCTTCACAGCCTGAAGACCTCTTTTTATTTTATCAATATCAAAACCCAAGGCCACCCCTACTCCTGTCGCGCCCAATAAATTTTTCAAGTTGAATTCGCCGACCAGGGGCGCCTTCAGATGATAATCACCCTGCGGGGTGACGATTTCAACATCAATACCGGTCAGATCATACATAAACCGGACAGAATGCACGGCCTGACCACCCGAACCGCAGGTCAGGAGATTTCTTTGTCGTGTATCCGCCTTAAATCCATAAGATGAGAGCAGTTCATCTACAAGCTTTCTTCCCCAATCAACGTTCCCGCCATCTCCTGTCATGTCCGACCCGGTAACATCTGATTCCGTCACTACGGCCAGGCCGTCTTTCTTGAGATGCTCGCAAAAGAGCTTCTTTTTACCCTCAAAATATGCGGCCATGTTACCGTGAAAATCAAGATGATCCCTACTCAGATTGGTAAAAAGGGCAACATCAAAGAGGATGCCGTGCAACCGCTTCTGGACCAATGCATGAGAAGAAACCTCCATGATCACGTGCGTCACGCCATTATCAGCCATCCGCCTTAAGACCTGATGCAGGAGCACTGCTTCCGGCGTTGTAAACGGCGCCGGAAGTTCCACATCATTATAACGGTAATTCACGGTCCCGATGACCCCGGGAATTCCGCCCGCTTCTTTGATAATCGACTCGACCAGGTACGTTGTCGTGGTTTTTCCGTTTGTACCCGTGATGCCGATAAGGGTCAATTCGTCCGCAGGATTGCCGAAAAAGGCGGCCGCCATCTTGCCGAGCGCCACCCGTGTGTCAGGGACCTCTATCTTTACCGGCTTTCCTTCAACTATTGAGACAGGATAACTCTGCCGGACCACTATAGCGGCACAGCCGGCATTTATTGCGTTTTCAACAAAAGAATGTCCGTCAACCGTAAGTCCTTCCACTGCCACGAAAATGGAGCCCGGCTTGACATTGCGTGAATCGGACGTAATTTCTGAAATCTCTATTCCGGCAAGATCAGCTGCTGCCTTGTAATCCAGATTAATCAGAAGTTGGGCCAGATCCATTTTTCCCCTCAGATATCAACGTAAATATTCGGGTACGTGCGAAAAACTTTAAAAAACCACGGAATATAAATGTTTGGCAGTGCTTCAGCTGTCCACGATCAGGTCTTTCAGCGATACATAAGTATGCTGGAAGGCCTGATCGTGGACAGATGGAGAGCTGCCGAATATTTACGTTGTTTAACAGCCTTATTGAATATTCTCATTACCTTTCGTATTCCCAGCCCGTTGGG
>DAOVYS010000072.1 GCA_030635485.1 Pseudomonadota bacterium
AAAAGGGCCATTTCTGGATGTGCACTAACTAAGCACTGCCGACGACGCCTCTTCCAGTGTGGTTATACCCTTTGCAACTTTGATTGCGGCATGATCTTTTAGTGTTCTCAGCCCTGCCGATTCTTTGGCCGCTCGCGTGATTTCAAGGGTTGATTTTCTCTTCAGGATCATCTCCTGGATCATTTCATTCACAACCAGGACCTCGAAAATGCCGGTCCTGCCCTTGTAGCCTGAATTCATACAGCTGAAGCAACCTGTTCCCTTAGAAAATTCTGCGTTCTCTATTTTGTCCAGTCCCCAGTATTTCAGGTCTCTTTCGGGTGGACGGAAAGGGACCTTGCAGTTTGGGCAGATCTTTCTGATCAGGCGTTGGGCAAAGGTCAGCAGCATGACGGAAGATATGAGAAACGGTTCTATTCCCATATCTATAAACCGGGTAATGGCCCCGGCGGCATCATTGGTGTGGACCGTGCTGAAAACCCTGTGGCCGGTGAGCGCGGCCTGCACGGCAATGGAAGCTGTTTCCTCGTCCCGGATCTCCCCCACCATGATTACGTCCGGATCCTGCCGCAGGATTGACCTGAGTCCGTTTGCAAAGGTCATACCCGCCTTTCGGTTCAACTGGACCTGGCGGATCTTGTCGACACGGTATTCAACCGGATCTTCGAGTGTGATGATATTGATATCCGGCGTGTTGATCTTGCTTAAGATCGAGTAAAGGCTAGAGCTTTTTCCACTTCCGGTCGGCCCGGTGCTTAAAGTCAATCCGTACGGCTTTTTGATTACGGATTCGACCTTTTCCCTGTCATCCTCAGCCATGCCGAGGCGCTCAAGTGAGAATATCCCAGCGCTTGTATCAAGGAGTCTCAAGACAATGTTTTCTCCATGGATTGTCGGTATGGTGGAGGTTCTGATATTGATCTCCTTGCCGTCCATGTTTATTGTGAATCTTCCGTCCTGCGGGATTCTTGATGCAGCGATGTCCATCTCGGAAAGGAGCTTCAGTCTGGAGACGATCGGCAGAAAACTCGACTTAGGAGGGGCCGGCACCTCGTGGAGATTGCCGTCCAGCCTGAATCGGACCTGGATATAGTTTTTTTCAGGGCTGATATGCACGTCGCTTGCACCATCCCGCACTGCCTGGGAAAGGATGGAATTCACCAGACGGATGATGGGGGCCTGTTGCGCAATGTCCTGGAGAGAACTTGTTGCAATATCCTCTGTTGCAACATTCTCCGGAATATCCGTTTCCACGCGCTCCGTCGCTATATCAATATCCTCAAGGATGTCGGCCAGCCACGAGGATGTGCCGTATATGCCGCCGAACAGGTGGTTGAATTCCTGTTCAGTGCAGATAACCGGTTCCGCCTCTGTATTCGAGTAGACCTCAATGGCATCCAGGGCATAGATGTCCATGGGGTCCAGCATGGCAACAGTTATCACAAGATTGTTCTTCTGCAGGGGGACCGCCTGATGCTTCTGCGCTATTTCAGCAGGAATAGCCTTGGAAAGGCTTACATCGATCGGATATTTGTCAGGCCTGTATTTCTCGATTCGCAACTGCCGTGAGATAGTATCTATTATCTGAGATTCACTGACTATTCCCTCACGTACCAGATATTGTCCAAGTTTCAGATTGGTCTTCTTATGTTTTTTTATAGCGTCATTGAGCTGATCATCCGACAGAAGAGCTTCCTCGATGAGCATCTCGCCTAATCTTTTTTTTGTTCTTTCCAATTTGATATATTCCTCTGCTACTCAGGGTTCAGGGTTGAATAAGGAAAAATTCCGATCAAATAAACCTTGAACCTTTGAACGTGGAACCCGGAACCAATGATTACGGTTCAAGGTTCCATGTTCAGGGTTGAACAAGGGGGTTAGCAAAAAAGATGGTTTCCCCCCCCGCAAATGAAGATATCCCGGCCTCCGGGGCCGCCCATTGCGGCAGTTCGTCGAGCCGTGTTTGTGCCGTGGCCTTGTCCGGGAAATGCTCTTTCAGCATGACCGCGAACCTGAGTCCCTTTTTGCGATTCCAGTAGGGGACAAAGCGGGCCGGGGGTGAGTTGTCCGGAAGTTCTCTAAAGATTCTAAGCGCCGCCTCAAGGGAGTTTTTCTCCGCGATTTGGACCCACCATGCTTTTAGCGCCAGTGAACTCGTTTTTACCGGGATGACAGGGAAGGTTACGGTCTGCCCGATTCCAAGCCGGCCCGGATCGTTGATCCCTGGATTGGCCTGTTTTACGGCCCTGAGACGGTGAGGAGTGAATGTTCCGTATATATCTTTAATCATAAAGAAAAGAGTTTCTCTCTCCCGTAGAGTAACCCGGCCCAGCAGATCCGGCATTGAATCACCATAAAGGGTCTCTTCGGCAGATGATTCCTCTGTTGATTCACTTACCGCGTTATGTCCGGTACTCGCGGACACTCCGGCCCTATTCTCAGTGATTGGGGTTTGTTGAAGTTTGATTTTCAGCCCTGACGGCATAAGCACTGCTATAAGCGCGATCAGGGCCAGTACGGCAAAAACGGCAATTGCGTGTGTTTTTTCTCTTTTTGTGGACACACCTGAAAATGTCCTGTTTGCGCATGAACGAACCAGGGACCAGCCCGCCTTTGACCGATTTTGAACAATCAGGGAAAGCACGCACTGGTGGCAAAGGTTTATTATCTTTCTGGGATACCCGCCGCTTGCCCTGTAGATCGCATACAGGGCAGGAAATGTAAAAAGGCGGGGGGACGGCGTACCTGCCTCGCTTGACCGCTCCAGCCGGAATCGGATCATTGCCCTTGTATCTGAAAAACTCATTGGTTTCAGTATGTGGTACAGATTGATCCGGTCTGCAAAATTGGCTCGTTCCCTGACAGTATCTTCAAATTCTTTTTGAGCAAAAATAACTATCTGCAGCAGCTTGAATTCATTGATTTCATAATTTAGAAATTCACGCAGGATCTCAAGACAGAATTCCGGGATCTTCTGTCCCTCGTCGATTATCAGGATGATATTTTTGTTCTCATCCACGCCTCTTTGAAAAAGGTGTTTTTTGATGATCTCCTTGAGCTGCCACTCATCACTTGATTCCGGGGGCTGTCTCTTGTCAAACATTTCAGCGACTCTGTTCAGAAATTCCAGACTGTTGCTGAAATTGGGGTCGAGTATGAGATGGGTATCCGTATCTTCGTCAGCTGCAAATTTGCGGATAAGCTCTCGGCAGAGAGTGGTTTTGCCCGCGCCCACATCGCCGATTACGACATTTAGACCCCTGCGCAGGCGTAAAGAAATTTCAATTTGCTGAAGACACGCAACATGCTGTTCCGACTGGAAGAAAAATTCCGGGTCAGGCGAGTTTGAAAAAGGCTCCTTTACCAGATTAAGTACGCGAAAGTAATCCATAGCCACTACTCCTGCCGCATCTTGATATTTGTCGATTCCTTCAGGATGTGCGGAGTGATGAATATCATTATCACATCCAGTTTTGACTCATTGGAATCGCTCTTGAAAAGGCGGCCTATAAGAGGGGCATCCTGCAGTCCCGGGACACCTGATCCGGCTTTTGTGGTTGTTTCCTTGTTCAGACCCCCGATAACAGTGGTCTGCCCGTCAAAAAGCACAACAGTGGTCTGGGCGTTTTTGGTTATGATCCTGGGATTGCCCAGGACCGTGTTTGTGAAGTCGAGTTCGTCTTTATGGGTATTGATCTCCAGTTTGACTATCCTTTCATCAACCACATGGGGCGTTACCTTTAAACTGAGTACGGCCTTTTTGAATTCTATTTTGATTTCCTTATCAGCTCCCGTTCCCTCGATGGTCTGGTACGGGACCTCCTGACCACTCTCAATGGTTGCTACGTGGTTGTCCAGGGTCGTGATGGAGGGGTTTGAGATTATGTTTAACTTTCCCTGTTTTTGTAATGCCATGAGCTGTATGGTAAGTATGCTTTCTCCGAGATTCTGATACGAGTAGCCCAGGGTCGCGCCTCCTGCTCCTACATCGATTGGAAAATTGACCAAGTCTGCAAGTGGAGGCATCCATGAGACCGGTTGGTTTGGGAAATCTTTATGGTCAGCGGGATAAAAGAGGTGTTCCTGTCCCGACCAGCTGCGTGCGCCATGAATCCAATGCTCGTGATTGTCCCCATCCTTCAGCAGGCCGCCTCCCCACTTTACACCGAGCGCTTTGGCCGTATCCTGTGTCGTTTCCACAATATGCGCCTCTATCTTGACCTGGCGGGTGGGTCTGTCCAGTTCCTGTATCATTGGAAGCAGTTTTTTCAGATTGGTTCTGGTTGACTGGATTATGATCGAATTAGTGGGTTCGTCAACAGCGACCGTTCCGATCATATTCTTTTCCTTATCCTTTGGCATAAACTGCCAGAGATTTGTCCTGAGCCTTGCGGCATCCGTGTAGTTGATTTTTATAACCTTGTTTATCAGAGGTTCCGCATCTTCAAGCAGTCTTGCCTTTTCAAGCTGTTTCAGTTCTTTTTCCATGTCCTCTGGAGTCTTTATGCGGATTATGTCTCCCTCCCAGGAATATCCGAGCCCGTGCGTGCGGATAAAGCTTAAGAATGCATCTTTCCATGGAACATCATTTACGTAGATGTTTGTTTTGCCCTTGATCTCTCCGTTGATCATGATGTTTTGGCCGATAGCCCGAGCCAGGGCCCGGATAATTACAACTATTTCAGTGTCAGTGATGTTAAGCGTTATCTTCTGATCAGGAAGCGGTCTTATATGTTCAACCACCTTGTACCGGTCTGCCTGTTTTGTTTTTCCTTCATCATCCCCTTTTTCTGTTATTGTATACGTGCCGTCATCCAGTCGGGCCGCAGGGGGAGAATGGGGTTGAGATTCTTGGGCAAGCTCTTGCCATTTGTCGAGAAAAGTAGTGCTTTCCATTGTCTCCTTGCTGCCGTTTTTGTCGGCACACCCGGCAAACAGAACAACAGCCAGCAGGAATAAAATCCAGGATGAAATGTTTCGAAAATAGTCTGTTTTATTCATGTTCAAACTCTGTCTATTTAATTTTTTCCAATTGAAGAAGATATGTCTCTTCCATCGGAAGGATGATCTGATTTTTTTTCTTCTTCTTATCCACGATTACAACCCTGCCCGGGGTAATGTCCAGGACCAGATATCCGATCCGGTCCAGCATCTCGCCTTCCTCATATTCAAAATCATTGATGATGGCGAGCTTCTTCTCCATTGTCTTTAAATACCCTGTGTACGTGATTTCCATAGTTTCACCGGAAGTGGCTGTAACATTATCGACCTGTTCCGATATTACAGGTGATTCAGACTTCAGAAACGGGTTGTTCATCCATTCGGCCTCGGCCATGTCAGTGACATAGAGATCAAGTTCCGAAGGCTGGGCGCCCACGGCTTTCATGACAGCCTGAGTCGCGAATTGGTTCAGATCCTGGGAGATTTTCTCAAGCTCCTTAGTATCGTTTTCTGGAGAGGAAAAAAGGAGGCTTATAACCATATAGATAAGGGCTATGAACGCCAGACCTGCTATTATTTTTTCCCGGGTTTTCATAAGGAGTTATCTCTGCCGTAGGCTGTTATGCTTGAGCTAGCAGGATCTTCATATTCAGTTCAAGCAGAATCGAGTCCTCGATTCTGTGGATTTCGATCTGTTCAATATGTTCAAGGAAGGGGACCTTGTAGAGTTGTATCAGAAAATCACGGAAGTTAATAAAGTCTCCCTCAACACCAAGATTCACAGTTAAGAGTCTGGAGGCGCCGGACAGGGAGCTGATGTCCGGAATCGCCTCTTTGAATTTCAGAGTGCAATTGCCGGCTATTTCGCGGAAAATAGCCGGAATCCTTTCTCTCTCTTCCCTGGAGAGTTTTGTTTTTTCGGGAGCGGAAAAAATTTCCGATGTTTTTAACTGCGCCTTTTCCTTAATGTTTTCATAAAGGGGAAATAGTATCTGCTGCGCGTTGAGCCGGGCTTCACCAATGTGTATCTTTTTGTTCAAATCAATCAGCGCGGTCTTGTTTGGGAGGATCGCCAGCAGGCAAAAGGCCAGGATCCCGCTCGCGCAAATTCCGGCCAGTATAAAGTTTTTTAGAGGCACTATTTCTGTAATTTTGGTCATGTTCTCTCGTCCGAAACCAGATCCATCTGGGCAGTAAAACGTAAGACCACCCTGTTTTCAAATATGGCCGAGGACCGCATAGTGATGGATGGCGGGCCAAACAGCGTTGAATCCTTCAGTTCTATCAGATACCCTGCCAGATCGGCTTCAAAGGTCTGGGGGGTCCCCAGGACAATACCTTTCACGGTCACTCTTTTTTTGGGCGCTTTGACCTTCCTTTTGTCCTTTTTTCTTTTTGTTTTGCTCGCAGGATCCGGGGGCATAAGGGCCGAGATATTGAGCAGCCGGATGTTTGGATGTCCGATATCGGCGAGTTCACTCAAAACAGCCATTCCCAGATGTCTGGATGCCTGTTTTTTGACTGTTTGCTTGTTTTGTTTAATCACTGCGATCAGATCGTTTATCATCTGTTCATCAGTTCGGATGGCGTATCTGTTTATCTCTTGCTCTGTCTCGGCATACCTCGCTTTTGTCAAATTGAGATTATGATTCTGCCATAGATAAACGGCTGAGCAGAGGACAACCAGTACGGAAAACAGAGACAGAACAATCCGGTTGATACGGCCGATTTTTTGGTGTTGTTCCTTGTTCTTGTGTGTAAAGATGAAATTGGGTGTCAGGGAATTGGAAGAAAGGGCCAGACCTGTTGCGGGCGCATATGCGGTCCTTTCGGAAAGCGATCCCGGACCTGACAGGTTTTTAGAGACGAACGGATCAAAGGTCTCTAAGGGAAGACGCAGCTGTTCTCTGATATTATCGACAATAATCGGGCTGGCGCATATTTCCCCTGAGATGATGATCTTACCTACGCCGTTGGAATCAAACATCAGGGAATAATGGCCGATCGTTCTTTCCACCTGTCGGATGAGCCTCTTTAAGACCGGACGGATTGTACGCGCAAAAATTATGGGGTTGAATACCTTTTCCACATTGTCGTCAGATTCGTCGAATTCATCTATTGATGCTGCGGACTCATTGATCAGGTTAAAGAATATTTCCCCGGCCTTGTTTTTGTCCAGCAGATGAGGAGTCTCAACGGTTAAATCAACCGCTTTGTCCTCCGAATCGACGAGAGACAGGGGAGATTCTTCTTCTGTTTCACTCATTCCCTCCCTGATGGAGTCTATCATGCTGTTAATGCCGGTCTTTATTTCGCGTGATAAGGCAAGGTTTCCGTTTGCTGAAAAGATATCAATGCGTGACCAGTCTCTTCCCACATATAGACTGCACACTCCTTTTCCCTTGGTTTCGATCCAGCCTTTTTTAAAAATATTCTGGAGTCCGAATGAAAGAATCGATATGCCGGCAAGGGGAAAACCGCTTTTAGTGAAAACGGCTTTGAGATTTTCAACCGCCTGTTTTGAGGCGGTATAGGCCATGACCCCTATCTTTTCTACGCCTTCGTCATAAACATTACCCAGTACTTCAAAATCGAAAATCACCTCTTTTTCGTCAAAAGGAACCTCTTTTTTGTATGTCCAGAATGTTGCATTGGAGATCTGTTTCTTCGGCACTTTTGGGATTTTCAAGAGGCGCATTTCAACCATGGAGGAAGGAATGGCGCTCCAGATTTTCGTCTTTTTGGAAGAAGCCAGGAATTTTTTCAGGCTTGAACCGAGGAATTGCTGGAATTGTGGGCTCTCTTTTGAAATGCCGGAAGGAAAAGGTACGGTCAGATACCCGAGGAGTCCATCGTTTTTGCCTGAGGAACTGCTTATTGCGGCAAGTTTAAGGTCGCTGTGGTCGATATCAACGCCGACGGTAACCTTTTGGGCAAAGGCTGACAGCCCTTTTTTTTCGGATGTTATGTCGTTGGATGATGTGACTGACGGAGTGGTATTAAACGCTTCCGGTTCCACGCCTTTTTTGCTTCTGATAAGATCAAGAAGCTTCTCTGTTGAGGAGATTTCGCTTTGACGCACCAAAAGATGCTCTCCGTTTTTCAATTATAGGGAAGTGAACCTGAATGTGATATGATCAATCCCGCAAGACTATTGTTGAAAATAGATACAAGTGGGCAAATGTATTAATAAAATGATACAATTTGCAACTATGGAATGTCAAGGAGAAATGCGGTAATAGCTAAGGGCCTGTAAGAAAACAACTTGGTCGATATTGCGCTTAGATTTGGGCCAGGTTTGAATGCGGTGGTTGAGTAAAACCGCAGGCGTAGCAGGGCTACGTTGAGGATTTTGCGATTGAGCCGTATTCAAAGATGGCCCGAAGATAAGATGCAAGATTGGCCAAGTTGTTTCTTTACAGGCCCTTAGGAGGGGCAGGGAGTTACAATTATGTCTGATCCAATGCCTTTCTTATTGTATCAGACAATTTTTCCATTGTGAACGGTTTCTGGATAAAATCGACGGCTCCCTTTTCCAGAAGTTCGGCTGCGTTGCCGTCAATGTTGTATCCGCTGCAAATAATGACTGTTACATCAGGATTGATTTTTCTTAAAGCTTCATAGGTTTTTTTGCCGTTCATGTCAGGCATGATCATATCAAGAATAACCAGATCGATCTGATTACGATGTGTTTGATAAATATCGATCGCCTTATGGCCTCCTGATGCCTGGAACACCTTGTATCCCAATGTGTTCAGCATATCAACGCCTACATCCAGGATGATCTGTTCATCATCGATAAAGAGAATTGTGCCCTCTCCCTGTACCATCTTGCCGGTGTCGGGCAATGAATCGGCAAGAGTTATGTCCGTCTCGGTCGCGGGCAGGTAAATATTAAAAGTGGAACCATGACCCTTTTCACTGTAAACATTGATAAAACCGCCATGGTTTTTGATAATGCCATAGGCGGAGGCCAATCCCAGTCCTGTGCCGCGGCCCATCTCTTTAGTGGTAAAGAAGGGGTCGAATATACGTTTTTGAGTCTTTTTATCCATACCGGTCCCTGTATCGGTAATCGACACCTTGACGTATTTCCCCGGTTGCACATGAGCATGTTCGGCCTGGATCCGTTCCAGATTGAAATTATCTGTTTCCAGATAAATATTTCCGCCGCCCGGCATGGCCTGCCACGCGTTCACAAAGATGTTCAAGAGTACCTGTTCCAGCTGCACCTGATCGACTTCAACCGGCCAGAGATTGTCGGCGTATTTTTCTCGTATGATGATCTCTTTTTTTGTCCGGCCGAACATACGACCATTTTTTTTGAGTACTTTATTGAGATCCACAGGCTCAAGCTTATATTTTCCGCCTCCGGCGAGCCCTAACAGCTGCGAGGTCAGTTCAGCGCCGCTTTTTATTTGATTTTCGATATATTGCAGTCTCGTGTAATTGGGGTGGCTGGGGTCGGAGTCATTTAATATCAGGGACGTATATCCCTGAATAACCATGAGCAGGTTGTTAAAATCATGGGCAATCCCTCCGGCCAGGGTGCCTATGGATTCCATTTTTTGAGCCTGTTGGAGCTTAGCCTCAAGGCGTTTTTTTTCAGTAACATCGATCATGGCGCCTTCAATATAATCGTCTTCAGGATAGAGCCTGGCCGATATGGTCAAATCTACTTTTTTACCGTCTTTACGCGGGACCCGTATTTCTAAATCAGAGACTGCCCCCTCTTTCTCCAATCTTTTAAGGAAATTCGATCTTTTCTCAGGGGCATAGACCTTGGAAAAGGCGAATTCCTTGATCAGATCCTCAACCGAATCATAGCCGAGGATATGGGCTGTGATCTGATTGGCCATTAATATCTTGCCGTCGCTTGGCCGGCTGCGGTATAAGCCTGCCATGGCGTTTTCATACAATCTCCGGTAACGTTTTTCCGATTTCTGTTGGGCCTTTTCGGACTTTTTGCGTTCGATAATGTCGTGAAAGACCAGAACAATCCCTATTATATGCCCATTATCATCCCTAATGGGTGCGCCGCTGTCATCAATGGGTATTTCCGTTCCGTCTTTGGAAATCAAGACAGTGTGATTCGCCAGACCTACTATAGTGCCTTTCCTTATTACCTTGTTTACAGGGTCCTCGACCTGTTCACGTGTTTTTTCATTTACAATATTAAAGATACTTTTTAACGGTTTCCCTTTAGCCTCCGCCTCATCCCAACCGGTCAAGGAGATGGCCACTTTGTTCATGAATTCCACATGTCCTTTTGCATCCGTAACAATCACGGCATCGCCGATGCTCTTTAGAATGGTGGAAAGCCACTCTTCGCGTTCTCTTAATTTGTTTTCCATCCTGCTTTTGTAAAGAGCCATCTCTACAGCAGTGTGTAAC
>DAOVYS010000240.1 GCA_030635485.1 Pseudomonadota bacterium
CACCCTCCTGCTTGTTCTGCTTCACCCTCTTAAATTTATTCTATCCATGACAAGCATAACAAGGGGGCAGGATAAAAACAGAAAACTCTTCGAAAAAATCCCAATTGACGTTCCGGACGGAATCACGTTTTACGATTCCTTTTTTTCCAACAAATCCAATAACACCCTGCGCTTTTATTCCACGAAATGTACACACCTCGGCTGCAAAATAAAAAAGCAAAAAAACAGTCAACTTGTGTGCCGCTGCCACGGGTCACGATTTGACACAAACGGCAGAGTGATAACAGGTCCCGCTGACCGTGATCTTCCGCCACTTGAATATTCGATTGACCATAAAGAGAAAAAAATTGTGGTCAAACTTCCTGCCTAAAGCATCTGCCCGGTTCCACGGGTTAGGGCTCAAGTAAAAATAAGTTAGACAATATTGCGCTCAAATTTAGGTCGGATTGGGTCGATTATGAGGTTACAAAACCGCAGGACTAGCAGCGCTAATTTGAGGATTTTGTGGCCTTATAATCGACCCAAGACGTCCTGAAGATGAGATGGAAGATGTACAAGTTATTTTTACTTGAGCCCTTAGTGTTTGACAACTGGAATTCCCGATTCCCCACCATGGGTTTTCTGGCCTTTGCCGCTTTCCTGACAGCGATCTTTTCCGGCGTAATCCTTGCCGTTCCATTTAACATCAATGCCCCTTTTGACTCAATCCAGCTCTTTCTCATAACCAATCCATATGCCGGTTTTGTTCGATCGCTCCATTACTGGTCAGCGCAACTCTTCCTGATCCTCACCCTGATCCACATTTATGAATACCTTTTGTCCGGACGTGAGAGGAATATGAAAGGCGGTCCCTGGTTCAGGCTGGGCTTTACGATTCCTGCGCTCTTCTTTGTTATGATTTCAGGATTTATTCTCAAAGGTGATGCTGAAGCAATCATGGCGAGACAGATCTTATGCGGACTGCTTGAATCTATTCCTCTTGTCGGAAAAGATATCGGTTACGGCGTGGTCGGCGGTGAAAATGATTTCCAGTTAATCTATGTGCATCACATCTGCACAGCCACCATAATATTGTGGATTGAAATAATTGAACATAGCCGAATTTTCTGGCCCCGGGCAAGGGTTATTGTCAACACATTCTGTGTTTCAGCCCTTCTTGCAACAGCCTTTCCGGTATTTATCCATAACAGGGACGTGGAATTTCTAAGAGGGCCATGGTACTTTGCAGGCATGCAGGAAATAATGCACTGGATCACCAATCCATTGACCGTGATGATGATCATTCTTCTCCTGTTTTTTATCTACATCGCCCTTCCGTTTGTCCCGCAAAAATCCTCTTCACGCTTAAAAGTTGTTCTACTCAATATCTGTATCATCTATCTCTTATGTTCAATATTCAACCTCTATTTCCGCGCCCCTGACTGGACGGTCACCATGCCGTGGAACAAGATGTAGTCACTATCTATATCCGGCAATTGAAAAAATGGCGAAAAAACGAAAAACAACCATCCTCTCTCTGGTTCTGATAGCGTGCGCCGCGCTTATACCGCTTTTCCTGGTGGATCTCAAATGGGGAAAAACTATTCAGGAGATTGAAAAAACTATTGGCGCCGGTTCCGATCCCGAATCAATGGTTGTCCCGACAATTCAGGGTCACAGGGAAGGCTGCCTGGTCTGTCACTCCAATATGAGAGGTTTTTCAGATAGTCACAGCGTGGAAGCGCTCGGTTGCTCCAGTTGTCATCTGGGAAATCCTTTTACACTGGAAAAATCCGAAGCGCACAGGCAAATGGTCCTCTTTCCCGGAGACCTTGAAACTGCGGACCTGACATGCGGTTCCGCTCCCTGCCATCCCGATTTGTCAAAAAATATCAAAAATGCGCTGATGGCAACCGGCAGGGGCATGGTCACGGTCAACCGGTATGTCTTTGGCGAGCAGGATACGCCTGACGGCATGGGCCACTTGTCACGCCTGGGACACACGGAAGCAGACACCCATCTAAGACAACTCTGCGTAAGATGCCATCTGGGATATAAAAAACGCGAATACGCCCCTGCTAATCAAAAATCAAAAGGAGGCGGCTGCACGGCCTGCCACCTCGAATATTCAAGAGAAGCGGTAATTCAATTGACCGCTTATTTAGAAAAAAAAGTATTGCCCGTAATTCATCCTTTACTGAATATCCAAATCAATAATATGAGATGCTTTGGATGTCACAGCAGGTCCGGACGGATATCCACAAACTACGAGGGACTGTGCGAGACCCTGAAAAAGGAAGAAGAGGTGTTAAATGACACCAGATACAAAATCCTTGATGACAAACGAGTCTTTGTAAAAACAGAGCAGGATATTCACCACGAAAAGGGGCTTGTCTGCATCGACTGCCACACCTCAACAGAGACCATGGGAGACGGAAAGGCATACAACCATCAGGAAGAACAGGTGGAAATCAGCTGCATTGACTGCCATTTCAAAGAGACCCCGGATACAATTGAGGTCTCACACCTGGACCAAATCTCAAAAAAGATACTTGAACTGAGGAAAAACAATAAAAGCGGGGAAAGATTTGTTCTGACATCAAGGAAATCCAGACCGATTCTGAATCTTGTTATCAATTCAAAGGGAGAGGCAATATTAACCGGCAAGCTCGACAACAAGGCCCGCAAATCCCCTCCCCTTGCCCAAGCATGCCTGGAAATACCGGGCCATAAACGGCTCAGCTGCCAGAGTTGCCATACTGCATGGGTGCCGACATGCCTGGGGTGTCACACTGAATTTAATAAAGACAAGCCTGGCTGGGATCATCTCGAACAGGCATACGGGACTGGCAAATGGACTGAATTAAAGGGTGAGTTTTCCGCAAAACCGCCTGCGCTTGGTATTCGAAAAGATCACAACGGAATGGAAATCATCGATACATTCATGCCTGGGATGATCATGACGCTCGGCGGGATGAAAACAAAAGAGATTATAGGTGCATTGCCACAACAGACGAGAAACAGAGAATACCAGATATTCAGGCGTCTCTATGCGCCCACTGATGCGCATACCACAACAAAAAAGGGACGAACCTGTATCTCATGCCATCTGGACCCTGCTGCTCTTGGATTCGGACAAGGAGAGTTAAGGGAAACAGCACCGGGCGGCGATCACTGGCAATTCTTTCCCGAATACGCCAACCACCCTGCCGACGGGTTGCCGTTTGACGCATGGACGGACTTTCTTGAAACAAGAACGGAGTATACAAGCACAAGGAGGGGGGCCAGACCTTTTTCAAAAGAAGAACAGCAGAAAATCTTAAAGGTGGGAAACTGTCTTAGATGTCACGATGAAAAAAAAGAAAACATAAAAAAGATCTACATCAACTTCGAGGAATCCATCAAAAAACGATCGAAAAAATGCATGGTTTTGCCTTAAAATAGCCTCTCCAGGTTGATCAAACTCCGTCATCATTCTCGTCTTTTTTACGGGAATGATGACGGAGAGAAAATAATGTTCAGGCAGCTGCAACCTCGCCCGCTTCCTCGGGCGAGGCGGTTTTCCCGGTATCGCCCACCATGGCCAGTTCATCTGATGAAAATACCAGGCCGATATCAAGGATCATAATAAAGTTGTTGTTATGTTTGCCTATCCCCTTGATGAACTCGGATCGCCATCTGGATCCTATCTCAGGCGGCGGTTCTATATCGTTGGGATCGATTTCCAGCACATCGTTCACTGAATCGGCAATTGCGCCCAGAATCGTTGTCTTTTCGTCTATTGTGATCTCCATCACAATTATCCGGGTATGGACCGTGCTCTCGGCCATCTCCATGCCGAATTTCATACGCATGTCAATTACCGGGACCACATTCCCTCGAATGTTTATCACGCCGCGCACAAAGTCAGGGGTGCGCGGCACCTTGGTTATCCTGCTTAAGTCAAGGATCTCTCGTACCTGGGAGACATCAATTGCAAACGTCTCGTCCTCAAGTATGAATG
>DAOVYS010000196.1 GCA_030635485.1 Pseudomonadota bacterium
CTGGAGGTGAAACGAAAGATTCTGGAAAATTTTACAAACAAGGGCCTCTACCCCTACACTCGTTACTATCTCAGAAATGTTGAAAAACGTTTTAACTGTTACTGGAAGAATCATTTTTCCACTATTGGTCTTATAGGAGGCAACGAGGCATGTCTCAACTTGCTTGGCGTTGACATAGGCACAGAGCAGGGGAGGGACTTTGGTGTTCGTATTATGAATCACATGCGTGGACGGCTCAAGGAATTTCAGGAAGAGACCGGCAACCATTACAACCTGGAGGCCACCCCGGCAGAGAGCACTGGTTACCGACTGGCCCTGCTGGATCAGCAGAGATTCCCCAAAATAAAATGTGCTTTAAGAATAGAAGATGACAACCAGACTCCCCTTTATACCAATTCTACTCAATTGCCGGTGAATTACAGTGAGGATATTTTTAAAATTTTAGACCTGCAAGATCCCCTGCAAAACCTGTATACCGGAGGCACGGTACTTCACGCCTTTCTTGGTGAAGCGGTGCCTGATCCCGCGGCTGTGAAGTCCTTTGTCCGTAATGTCTGTGATCAATACCGCTTACCTTATTTTACCCTGACCCCATCGTTTTCCATTTGCCCTGACCATGGCTATATTAACGGTGAAGAGACAAAATGTCCTCAGTGCGGTTCTGAAACAGAGGTGTTCTCCAGGGTGGTTGGCTATATGCGCCCTGTAACGCAGTGGAATAATGGCAAAAGGTCTGAATTCAATAAGCGCAGCAGATACCGGATAGCAGGTGTTTTATGATAATCGGCGGCCTGCAGCGCTTTACCTTAAGCGATTATCCCGGACGTCCCGCGGCAGTGATTTTTACTCAAGGATGCAATTTTCGCTGTCCCTTTTGTCATAACGGCTCCCTGCTTGCCCCTAAAAATGATGCCCAACAGATTACTGAAACTGAAGTACTGGGCTTTTTAGAAAAACGAAAACAGCAGCTTGGCGGAGTGGTGATTTCCGGTGGCGAACCTACCCTGCAGCCGGATCTTGCCGAGTTCATCGGTAAAATCAAAAAAATGGGTTTTGCGGTGAAGCTTGACACCAACGGCAGTAATCCTGAAGTCCTTGAAAAATTACTGAAAGATAGTCTTGTTGATTATATCGCCATGGACATTAAAGCCCCTTTAACAAAGTATAACACGCTTTGCGGGGTGAACGCAGATACCAGGTCTATTTGCCGTTCCATAGCCATCATTGCGAAAACCATCAACCATCACTTTCGCACTACCTGGGTGAAACCTTTGCTCGATGAGAACGATATCAGCAAGGCCGGTGAATTGTTGCCGGCCTCTTCCAAATACGTGATACAACCCTTTCAGCCGGCCATGGCACTGGATTCTTCTTTGCGAAAAACCCAGTGTGAAAACAATTGGTAGCTACTCAGACACTAACCGGATTTTGAAAATCCGAAAAATTTTTTAAAAAAATGACTCTTTCAACATTTGATTTTTTATTGTAACGTCACACGTTAGGTCTCTCAAAGTTACAGTTCGGTGGTTTTAGCTATATTTCGGCATCACACTGAATAATTACAATCTAAACTGGTTATTTTCATCTTTTTTGTTGCCGTAAAGGTTGTAAATAGCTTTTACCTCTGGTGAACGTTTACATGAAAAGAAAAGTCAAATTCCTGCCTGACAATATCTCCGTTACCGTTGAACATGGCGAAAATCTGCTTACGGTCGCGGCAAACGCGGGTGTATTCATCCAGGCGTTCTGCGGCGGTGACGGGACATGCGGCAAATGCAGGATCAAACTCGAAAAAGGGAATGACTCTTCCACGCAGACCGCCTCACTGAACCTTGACGATCATGCCGAAGGCTACCGGCTGGCCTGTCAGACAAACGTTATCTCCGATCTTGTGGTCCGGATCCCTGAAGAGGTGTCGGCCCGAGGCAAGGCGCTGAAACGCAAACCCAAGACAACAAGGTCCATAAGCGCCCGTTCTCTGGAGGTCCTGATCGGCCAATGGGACATTGACCCGCCTGTGGAAAAACGTTTCATCAAACTCTCCCCTCCCACGGTTGAAGACAATGTTTCAGACATGAAACGGCTTATGAGAAAAATTAGGCAAGACTGCCATGCCTGCAAGGAACCGACTTACGATCATCCGGAACTGCTGAAGGAACTGCCGTTCACACTTCGAGAGGCCGACTGGGAGGTCACGGTTATCCTGCTTCGAGGAAAGAGGGTTGAAGAACCTGACAGGATAATTGCGGTTGAACCGGGAGACACGACAGACAAGCTGTACGGTCTGGCGGTTGACATCGGGACCACGACCGTATGCGCTGTGCTTCTTGATCTCAACAACGGCAAAACAATTGCCGAAGCATCCGCATACAACGATCAGATATCCTGCGGAGAAGACGTTATCTCCAGGATAGTCTATTCCAGACGTCCGGGCGGAATACAGGAACTGCAGACAAAGGTGGTGCACACCATCAATAAAATTATCGAGACGGTGTGCAAAAAGGTTATCATCAGTCCAAGCGATATCAGCTATATAATGGCGGCAGGCAATACAACCATGTCTCATATGCTGTTCGGTCTTGACTCCAGATTCATAAGGGAAGCGCCCTACACGCCAACGTGCAGCCAGTTTCCCTTGACCCGGGCGGCACAACTGAACGTGACTGCCCACCCATCGGTCCGTCTCTTTCTCTACCCGGGGATCGCAAGTTACGTGGGCGGGGACATCGTATCCGGAGTACATGCCTGCCGGCTTCATAAACAAGAAAAAGTGTGCCTGTTTATTGACATCGGCACCAATGGTGAAATCGTGATCGGCAACCGGGACTGGATGATATGCGCCGCCTGCTCGGCCGGGCCGGCTTTTGAAGGCGGGGGGATCAGCTACGGAATGAGAGTCGACAGGGGCGCGATCGAAAACTTCCACATCCACCCCGAAACCCTTGATCCCATGATTGTCACCATTGACCATGCAAAACCTCGGGGAATCTGCGGGTCCGGCCTGATCTCAATTGTTGCCGAACTGCTTGAGGCGGGCGTTATCGATCAGCGAGGCAAATTCAACAGAAATCTGGATCATCCCAGGGTCAGGAAAGGACCGGATGGATACGAATACGTAATCGTATGGGCAAAAGGATCACTGATCGGCGAGGACCTCACGATAACGGAAATCGATCTTGACAACCTCATACGGGCCAAGGGGGCCATGTATGCCGGCTACATGACCCTGCTTGAGACAGTCGGCATGACCTTTAATGATCTTGACCGGGTGATTCTTGCAGGAAATTTCGGTGCGTATATTGATCTGGAACGGGCAATCTCCATAGGGTTGCTTCCCGATCTTGACCGTGAAAAATTCTATTATCTTGGGAACGGCTCTCTTATGGGTGCGCAGATCAGCCTGACCGACCACAAACGATTCAGGGAACGCCTGGAAGTTATCAAACTCATGACCAACATAGAAATGAGCGAAAACCCCCGGTTCATGAACCACTACATGGCATCCCTCTTCCTGCCGCATACGGACATGACCCTCTTTCCCACGGTATTGGAAAAACTACCTGGATAATTCCTAATTCGTAATTATTATGTTAATCCCGGATCTCTCGGTCTGCGTATTGACCTGCAACAGCGCGGACCATGTCTTAAATTTCTTAAGATCCCTTTACGACACCGCACCCCCGGTTTCAATAGAGACCATCGTTGTTGACAACAATTCAGGGGATGAAACAGTGGATGTGATCACGCGTACTTTCCCGCAGGTCAAGGTGTATGAAAACCGGACACTGGAACCTCCCACAACCGCCAAAAACCGGGCCCTTCGAATTGCCGCCGGCAGATATATCTCACTCATGGATCACGATCTGATCATACAGCCGGAATGCATCCGGCGCATGATAGATTTCATGGACAATACGCCGGACACAGGGATAGCAGGTCCAAGAATAACAACCCTTGACGGAAACGTTGAACCCTCGGCCGGAAAATTTCAAAGACCCTTATCATTTTTTCTCCGGAACACATTTCAGAAGACGTTGTTTCCCAGCTCCGACTTGGCCGGGGAACTGTTCATTCCAACATGGGACTTGAATAAAACAAGGGAGGTGGACTGGCTCGCCGGGACCTGCATTGTCATCAGGCGGGAAACCCTGAAAGAGGTGGGCCTTCTGGACGAAGGGTTCCCATGGCTGTTCGAGGACCTGGATTACTGTAGCCGCGCCTTTAAGGCCGGATGGCACACTTTTTTCATCCATAATGCGGAAACAATCCACTGCGGGCGCCATCGGTACTCCACAGGTGCTAATAAATCTCTTCCTCCTATCCTGGAAAGCTGTAACAGCGCGAGAATATTTTTTTTAAAAACCGGATTAAGATTGTTAAGAAAAAAATGGCTGGGAGGAAAAAGCATCTATTGAATATTGACAACCCATTTTTTTCACGCTAGTGTGGCTGTTTACTTTGGTTGGAGCAGTGACGTCGGTCACTTTAGCATTTCTCCGGCAAGTGGCCGGAATCTAACAATGTTAAAATATTATTGATTTTTTTAAGGAGAATACAAATGGCAAAGGTATTAACGATTGCTGAGAGCATCAATATCATGGGCAACAAAACCGGCGCGGCCATGAAAGAAAGAGTCCCAGGCCCGATCCAGGAAATGGCCAAAGAGGAGAGCGCGGCAGGCGCCGCTTATCTTGATCTGAATATCGGTCCGGCAAGAAAGGACGGGCCGGAACTCATGCCATGGATGGTGGAGACCGTGCAGGCGGTCACTGATACCCCTCTGTGCCTGGACACCACAAACACCGATGCCATGGCAGCCGGCTTCAAGGCTGTTAAGAACAAGGGTCAGGCCATAATGAATTCCATTTCAGCCCAGCCGGAACGTATGGAAAAGCTTATCCCGGTCGCGGCCGAGCAAGGATGCCAGGTTATCGCACTCCTGTGGGGACCGGACGGCATGCCACGTGATTCAAATGAACGGGCCGCAATGGCCGTTGACCTAATGATGGCGCTTGCCGAGGCAGGAATCCCCAATGAAAAAATACTCTTTGACCCCATTGGCACTCCGATCACCCTGGGAGCGGAACAGATGAAATCCGGACTGGAATTTATGGGCATGCTTAAAGATATTGCGCCGGGCGCCGGCTCCACGGTCGGCCTCTCCAACGTCTCCAACGGCGTTGCCGACAATCTGAGACCCTATCTGGACCGCACCTATCTTATCATGCTGATGAAATACGGTCTTTCCACCGCCATCCTGAGCGCCTATGACAGTGAGCTGATGGCGATTGCAGCCGGCGAACGTCAGAACCTGATTGACCTGGTGCACGGCATGATGGACGGCAATGACCCTGATCCGTCAAAGCTGTCCGGCTCGGAACTCGAACATTATAAAACATACAAG
>DAOVYS010000040.1 GCA_030635485.1 Pseudomonadota bacterium
GAAACAATTGAGGAGTGATAAATGAAAAAAGGTAACTTCTCAATAAATGCAGGTAATCAACATACTTACTAATAATAACGAATTTGGGGGAGCGTATGATTTTCTCTCATATTAATCAATCACTGAGCCCTGAAAGGGCGGGTATTCGATAGCCCAGGGTGTAGCGAAGCGGAACCCTGGGTAAAGGAGATCACCTCTTGTCAAGCCCTGAAAGCGGTATAAAACAAATGTCGATGTATGGCCCGCATCTTTATATCGCCCTTTCAGGGCTTATCGTTTGTGGTACTCTCACTACCCAGGGCTGCGCGCTGCGCGCTGACCCCGGGCTATCGAATAACGCCCTTTCAGGGCTGAAAATCGTAGATGGGCTGCGGCCCACCCTACTGTTGCTGTCAACCCACAACAATCCGCAACCAAATCCTTACTGGATTTGCTCGGAACTACTCATGTCATCTTCAACCGGGGGCGTGATAAGGCCAAATGCGCTGCCCAATGTCCGGACCAGTTCCAAAAAATTGTGAGGCAAAGGAAGGTCGCGGTCGACCAGAAGAATATTCATCTCCTTTGCCCGGGCAAGGATTCCTGAATTGTCCACCCCTTCCTGATTATCACAGAGCACTGCCACCCGGAGGGCATCTGTAAGCGGTATACACATTTCATCGAGTTTTTCCGGAATCTTATCTATTGTCTCTCTGATCCTTTCCCTATTCTGTTCCCTGAAAACCGCAACAGCCTCATCAGGGTTCTCTATCCCGAAAATATCGTTTATCACGGCGCCGGTCAGTCGAATGACAAAGGAATTATCCTGATCCGAATACTGCTTTGCCACCTGTTCCTTAAGCTTTTTGAAAACGATCAGTTTCATGACATCCACGCCTTGGCGCAGAATGGGAATCAACTTGCTATCGACTTCTTCCATCAATTTACCAGATCCTCTTTATTGGTGAACGGTTACTATTGAACGTCCTCTTGCGCAACGGCAAGCGGTTCGGTTTTGATACGGCCGGTTCGTGTTAATATCACATGACGAGTTGCTCTGCAACCCTCATTTCATCATCAGCACCGGCTGAAATGGTCACAACCTTGTTTTTTCCGGCATCTTTTGCCAGATACAGTGCCTGATCCGCGTTCGCTACAAGCTCTTCCTTTGTCATTATCGTTGGATGGTAGGCGGTAAGGCCGATGCTCACGGTCAGTGGATGGCTGGGGAAACGCCTGGTCAACAAACGGCCCAGATTTTCAATCTCCTTTCGTATCCGTTCAACATAGCGCATTCCATCATTAATATCAGTGTCTTTTAAGAGAACCAGGAACTCATCGCCTCCATACCGGCCCACCACATCGGAAGGCCTTGAAAACTTATTTATTGTGCCTGCAACGAGTTTCAAGATGTTGTCGCCCACGAGATGTCCGAACCGATCATTGAATTCCTTAAAATGGTCCACATCTATCATTGCAACGGACAACTCCCTCCCCTCTCTCTTTGTATGTCTGAAGATCTTGGGCAGAATCTCCTCGATCGAGGCGCGATTATGGACCTTTGTCAGACCGTCCATGGAGGCCCGCACTTTCATCTCCTTAAATGCCCTCGCATTTTCCAGGGCCATTCCGAGTTCGTTGGCAACAACCGCCAGCGCGGACAGGGCCGTCACCTGAACAGCCTTGCCGGAAACCACGTTGTCCACGCCGATGATTCCCATTATCTGATTGTTGTTCGAGAATGGGACAACTCCCATTTCACTGATTCCCAATTGTTTCAATATCTCTGTTTCACCGGGGCTATAACCCTTTATCAGGATTGGCACATGTTTTCTTAAGCATTGGATTAACCCGCCGGAATTCGAAGTCAACCGGAACCCCAGCGAGGAAAAATCCATTTCAAGATCCGTCCTGTCCAGATAACCCACAGTGATAAGATTACGGTTAACCTTATCCACTCTCATTACATACATCCGGTCAAAGCCGAACTGCCGGTGAACCGCTTCAAGCGTACATGAGATAATCTTTCTCTGATCAAAGGTCCTGTAGGAACGGATAATGCTTTCCCTGGCCCTTGTAAGAGAGATGATTTTCTTCTGCTGATTTTTATGAAGGTATAAGAATTTGGTATTAAGCCGACCGAGTTCAATGTTGGCCCGGAGGAGATTTTCACGAAACTGGGCAGTTGTGGGAAAAGAAAATTTATAAAACTCGGCAATGGTTTTCACTTCACGGTCCATGCATGCCACCATGGAACTCAAATCGACATGTTCCAGGCTAATAATATCCGAGACCTCCGGCTGCACAACCGGATGGCGGAACACATCCACCGAACCGAGCCCTTGAATCCATGCCATAAAATTGGAAAAAGAGAGTATTGCAATCAACCGTCCACTCTCATAAGGCAATTTCAGGTGGGCAAAAGGTTGATGGTGCAGCAGTACGGCAGACACAAGCCTTTCGGGCAGGTTCCACTTGTTGCAGAAATAGGCTCCCAGTTTATCATGGCTGATTCCGATGACCCTTTGCTCGCCTTCGATAGTCAGGTCGCCATCCGACTTAAAGGAATTTTTTACAAAATCACCGTAAGAGATGCGTGCGTTTGCATTCATAATGATCTTTCCCACATCATGCAGCAATCCCGCAACGTATGCTTCCTCGGGATTCGGATAATTTATAGCCTCGGCAAATGCTCTGCACAGACCGGCAACAGAGAGACAATGCTGCCAGAAAAAAAGAGGATCAAAACCCCGTCTCCGATTCGGGCTGATAAGTTGATCAAACAGGGTCACTCCTATAGCCATTCCCCGGACAGTGGAAAAGCCGAGCAATGTCACAGCATGGTTGACCGACGAGATCTTCCGCTGAAAACCATAGGCCGCAGAGTTCACGATCTTAAGAAGCCTTGCCATGATAGCGGGCTCAGACTCCACCACCCTTGCCAGATCAGCCGCGGATGAGTGCTCATCTGCAATAATCTCGAGAAGTTTTATTGCCACAACAGGAAGTGTGGGAAGTTCTTCAACATCCCTGTTCAGCACTTTCAAAACATCGGTTTTTGATGGAAGCAGTGAGGTTATCTCCATAAAATCTCCTGATCTTGTTAAATTGCAACTACTTACCTAATACAGCAATTTACGTGCCTGGAGCCCCCTGCAACCCGATTCAACCACATAAAACCTTCTAAAAACAGCCTGTTATTATACGGAAATCTGAAATCTGTCATCCCTTGACAACCTTCTCCGGGCCCAAAAAAGTTGTCAACCTTGCCCTGACTATAAAAAAATATAGTGATTCCTCAGAACCACCACTTATTGAGACACATTGTGCGCCTATAATCTGTTGATACCATAGCCTTTTCTCCCCCCCCCTAAACACGCGGCGCCTTGCAATAAACAACAATAACTGATATAAGATAATAAGTTCGTTAAATAGGCTTTTTAAAAACCAGAGCAAAACAAGACCCTGACAAATGAAGAGAAAAAAACTCTCAACAGCGGCAATAAGTGCCATAACGACTATGGCGGCTGTCATGGGTGTTATCATATACATTGCCTACCTGTCCCATAACCACTTTGAGGAAACAGTTGTTTCTCAAACACAGCGTGAGTTGCTGGCAACCGTAAAGGCAACCGCGATAAGCCTGGAAGAATTCATTAATGAACACTCAAACGCGCTAAAGGTTATTTCAATAGATCCGACATTCCAGGAGCGGGTTTACAAAAAAGTCAGATGTGATAAGCCTGTTACCACATTTTGTGTGCTTAAATCCCTTTACGATACACTCAAAAAAAATGTTAATGCGATTACACTGTTGGATGCGGATGGCATTATATTGCACAGGGAACCATTCATTGCGGACAGGCCTGGAAGGGATAATTCCGACAAACCTGGAGTCGCATATGTTTTAAGAGAACACAAGCCGCATGTCAGCGAAGTCTTTTATAACAATCTCGGCAACCCGGCCATATCTATCTCAGAGCCGATATTCTACAGAGATAAATTCGCGGGAATTGCCAGGTTTATGATTCAAACCGATAAGATCAGCGAACGTTTTATCGAACCGATCAAGGTCGGCCAAAAGGGCTATGTGTGGGTGGTTGATAATAGAGATGTCATTCTTTCACATCCGAGAAAAGATTTTATTGGAATCCAACTATTGGATGTGACAAAAAAAATGCATAAGGAACGAGGCGAAGACTTTGATGAAAGCATAGTAAAAGAGCATATCAGAGAGGAACATGATTATCTCAACAGAATAAAAATTGAACAAGAAGGGTATGGGATATTTACGGATTGTATTTACCATAAAAAACACATAGTTGTTTTTAACCAGGTCTCAACAGGAGACGCGGTCTTCAACCTGATTATGATGCTGCCCTATTCCGAGATTACCGGGCCGATCCGCGCACATGCAAGAAACACATTCGGGCTTACAGGGTTTGTTGTATTACTTTTGGGCGCAGGAGGACTGGCTCTTTTCAGAAGTCAAAAACAAAAGGCCGAACTTGAGACAGAGGCCAGGTATTTAAAACAGATCGCGGATGGAGCAGAGGCGCTCAGGACAAGCGAGGAAAGATTCCGTGAATTCGTGGAAGGCACGGACGACCTCATAGCACGGGTAGACGTGGAAGGACGTTTAATCTACGTAAACGATACTGCCGAAAAAATATTCGGGCTCAGCCCAAAAGAGTGTATAGGCCTGTCTGCTTTTGATTTCATACACCCTGATGATCAAGAGGAGACCAGGGCTGCATTTGAAGAATGGATTCACAACCATGTTTCGAGTGTAACGTTAGAAAATCGTCAGGTCAGCAAGACCGGTGAAATTCATTACATGCACTGGACCGTTAATCCGCACTTTGACGATAACGGCAACCTGACGGGCATCAACTCGATTGCCAGGGACCTCACGGACCGGAAGATGATTGAAGCCCACCTTGAAAGAAACCGGAAGATGGAAGCGATCGGAACCCTGGCCGGGGGCATTGCCCATGAATTCAACAATGCATTATATGCAATCACCGGAAACATAGACCTGATCGAGATAGACCTGCCCCCGGACCCGGCCTCGAACATAACCAGACATATTAAGTCGATGAAGACTTCAACCCGCCATATGGTCAACCTGACCGGACAATTGCTGGCCTATGCACTCGGCGGGAAACATCAGCCCGCAAACATATCAATAAGTGATTTTATAAAAGACAAATTGGATGCTATCAAAAATACGATCCATCCTGAAATTCAAGTGGAGACCGACCTTTCCGACGATACTCACAACATTGAGGCCGACCTCAATCAGATAGAGATGATGCTTACCGCAATATTAAAAAACGCATCAGAGGCCATGGAAGGCAAGGGCCGCATCAAGATCACAACCGGAAACGAAGAAATCGATGAAGAGTTTGCAAAACAGCATCCCGACATAAAGCCAGACCCTTATGTATATATCACGATAAAGGACAATGGAAAAGGCATGGACAAAGAGACAAGGAAAAGGATATTCGACCCCTTTTTCACCACAAAATTTCAGGGCAGAGGACTCGGCATGGCTGCGGTATACGGGATTGTCAAAAACCACGGCGGATGGATTTCAATTGATTCCGAACCAGGCCAAGGGACTCTGGTCCGAATCTATCTGCCCGCGGCAGGGGTAGAGGTCAGAGGATAGAGGTGAGAGGTCAGGAATCCGTGAGATTACTTATTCTGGATTTTATCCTCTAACCTTTAACCTCTATCCTCTCACCTCTCACCTCTATCCTCTATCCTCCAACCTCATTCAATGAAATAAATTCCGTCTTTTCCATGGACAGTTCAATGGTAAACCTCTCTGTCCCTATTGCAAAAACCATACGGCGGTTGTCACTGTATTTCAGTTCAGGCGTCAATGTGATCGAGTTATTCAAGGCAAGAGCTTTGGGCTGGCCAAAAGATACGCTTAGATCATATTTACTTTCAATCATACGCACTGCCCTGCCCATCACCTGATTCACCATTTCGCCCATTGTGTCAACCACCTCGGATGAGGTGAAATTTTTTGCAAGGTCAGCCTCAGGCAGTCCCATGGTTATCATATAGTTCCGGTAAATCTCCATGGCCGCATTAGCGGTAAAATTCATCACTATCAGTCCATTGTAATCTCCATTAAACTGGACAAAGCACCCAAGCGCAGGCTTTAAGCTTATCTTTGGAATGGCCTGAATCGTGTCCGAATACTTGACTGTTTTTTTTGTGCCTTTCTCCAGGGTTTTTTTCGTGGCCTGGCAAAAAAAACTGGAAATAATATCTATTGTCGGAACCGGTGTTTCCATACTTAATCTCCTTCAATCACGGACAATCGCGCCATGCTTTCGTCAATCTTTGTCAGTTTGGCGACAAATGTCCGCTCTTTTTCCTTTTCCTTTTCAACCACATCTTTCGGAGCATTTGCAAGGAACTTTTCGTTTAACAGTTTACCCCTGGTCTTTTTCAGCTGGGCCTCGACCTTACCCTTCTCCTTTGTCAGTTTGGCGATCTCCTTTTCAAAATCCACCAGTCCCTTTACAGGCACGTATATCTCAATATCGTCATAGATATAGGATGCAGCGCCCTTGGGGCACTCACCCTTTGCCATGACCGACAACGAGGTCACCCGTGTCATGGCCTTTACGTCTTTGCTGAACCGTTCAATAGTTGACGCCTTTCCCTCATCAGAACATATGACAGATGCCTCAATCGAGGCGGATGGATGAATCATCATCTCGCTCCTGATGTTTCTGATGCCGCCTATCACGCCCATCAAAAGGGTCATTGTCGCCTCGGCCTCTCTGTTCTCCCATTCCGGTGTGACCTCGGGAAAAGGCTCGGTCATTATACTTTCGCGGCTGCCGGGCAGTACATGCCATATTTCCTCGGTAACAAAAGGTGTTATGGGATGCAGGAGTTTCAGGGTGATCTCAAGGACCGTAAAAAGGACTCTGCGTGCTCCGTCTTTGGCCTCCTGGTCATCGCCATAGAGAGCTGGTTTGATCCATTCCAGGTACCAATCGCAGAACTCACGCCATACAAACTGATAAATCGCTAATGCGGAATCATTGAACCGGTAATCTTCAAACCCCTTGATCACTTCACTGACCGCCCTGTTGGTACGGCTTAAAATCCATTGGTGCGGAAGCGAAAGGTTGTCAACATCCACGGAGGCGGTCTCTTTTGGATCACACTCCCGGATGTGCATGAGCACAAAACGGGACGCATTCCATACCTTGTTGATAAAATGGCGATACCCCTCAATGCGCTCTTCCGAGATGCGAATATCCCTCCCCTGTGCGGCAAACGCGGTCATGGTGAATCGAAGCGCATCTGTGCCATACTTATCCATCACCAGGATCGGGTCCATGACATTGCCCTTGGATTTACTCATCTTCTTCCCATGCTCATCTCTGACCAAGGCGTGCAGATAAACATCCTTAAACGGAATCTCTCCCATAAAATGGATGCCCATCATTATCATACGGGACACCCAGAAAAAGAGGATATCAAAACTCGTGATCAGAACAGAGGTAGGATAATACAGGGAAAGCTCCTTTGTCGATTCCGGCCAGCCAAGCGTGGAAAAAGGCCATAACGCGGAACTGAACCAGGTATCCAGCACATCCGTCTCCTGAGTCAGGTCAGTGGCCTTACACTTCGGACATCTGTCCGGGTCAACGCTCTTTACTATCAGTTCTCCACATGATTCACAAATCCAGGCAGGAATCCGGTGTCCCCACCAAACATGCAGTGACATTAAAAATTCTCAACAGGGGTACAACCTGTCATAATAGGTAGTTTCCCATGATTTGGGATGGATCCTGATCTCACCGTTCTTAACCGCGCTGATCGCCTTTTCAGCGAGCGGCTTTACCTTTACAAACCACTGTTTGGAAAGATAAGGTTCAACAACAGTATGACAACGGTAGCAATGGCCCACGCCGTGCTGGTAATCCTCAACACCTTCAAGAAGTCCCAGTTCTTTAAGATCTTCAACAATCCGTTTCCTGCACTCGAACCGGTCAAGCCCCAAATAGGCCTCTCCCGCCTCATCATTCATGCATCCGTTATCATCTATGACCTTTCTGGATGGAAGATCATGACGCCTGCCGATCTCAAAATCATTCACGTCGTGCGCAGGCGTCACCTTAAGCGCGCCTGTTCCAAACTCCCTTTCCACGTACGAATCAAAGACAATGGGAATCTTTATGTTCAGAATCGGCAAAATAACGGATTTCTCGGCAAGGTTGTTAAATCGTTCGTCATCCGGATGCACGGCAACGGCCGTATCTCCAAGCATTGTTTCCGGACGGGTCGTGGCCACCACCAGATAACCGTTGCCCGAGCTGAAAGGGTAGCGGATATTGTAAAGTTTGCCGTCCGTTGGTTCATGCTCCACCTCAAGATCAGCAAGCGCGGTATGACATCTGGGGCACCAGTTGATAATGTAATCGCCCTTGTAAATCAATCCCTCATCATAGAGACGGGCAAAGACCTCACGAACCGCGCGCGACAGACCCTTGTCCATTGTGAACCGTTCTCTGTCCCAATCACACGATGCCCCCAGCCTTTTGAGCTGGTTTATAATCTGACCGCCGGATTCCTCGCGCCATTTCCAGACCCTTTCAATGAATTCCTTTCGCCCGATCTCATGCCTGCTAGTTCCATCCTGGGCCAGCTGACGCTCTACCACGTTCTGGGTGGCGATTCCGGCATGATCTGTTCCGGGAAGCCAGAGCGTGTTCATCCCCTGCATCCTCCGGAACCTGACCAGGATATCCTGCAGGGTGTTATTCAACGCATGGCCCACATGCAGAACGCCCGTAACGTTGGGCGGCGGAATAACTATGCAGAATGAGGGCTTATCTTCATCCAGGGTGGCCTTGAACTTCTTCTGCTCCTCCCAGACCCTGTACCATTTCTGTTCCACGCTTTTAAATTCATAAGCCTTGGCAAGATCCTGGGGTGTCGATGTAGTTGTTTCGTTATCTTGTTTCATGGATTTAGTAGTTAAGTGGTTATAAGTACTGAGTAGGGTGAGCTATGCCCACCGATTAAGCCATTGTTCAACCGAAAAAGGTGGGCACAGCCCACCCTACATAATCGCCCATGAAATTTGTAGGATGGGCTGTGCCCACCTTGATGACGTCAGCCATACTCGCAAATTCAATTGTCATGAACTATTAGTGGTTGAGAATAATGTTAAATTTACTCCGGGTCAAGTAGCTATTTGCCGAAACTCGGCCTCAATCTTCTCAACGCCGGCCTGTCCCTCCTCCCATTTCAGGTAGTTTCTTTCCAGACGTCTTTCAGTTGCAGCGTATTCCCGGCTCCGTTCCGCAAAGGCCTCTGCGTTGCTGTAGAGATCAGGGTCTGCCATTATCCGTTCAAATTCCGCTTTTTTTTTGCTCCAGACTCTCGATCTCACCTTCAACCTTTTTGACTATATCCTGAAAGGGTTTTAAGCGGCGGCTTTTCTTCTGCCTGATCTTTGCCAGCGCCTGTCTGGCCTCCTTGCCCCTTGACCCGGATGAATTCTTTTTCTCTCCCCTGCCTTGCTTTTGACAACTCTCATCCTTTTCTTCCAGAAAAGCCATCTTGCCTTTCCTGTACAGATAATAGCTCAAATTCCCTTCAAAAAGCGTTGTCTTACCCTCCTTTATCTCAAGAACCTTATTTACAAAAGCATCTAAAAAGTAACGGTTATGGGAAACCACAATAATGGATCCATCATACTGAGCCAGTGCGTCCTGCAGAATCTCCTGAGACATCATATCAAGATGGTTGGTAGGCTCATCCATGATCAGCAGGTTGGCAGGGGATGCTATCATTTTGGCAAGTGCCAGTCTGCTCTTTTCCCCACCGGACAGGACCATTACCTTCTTGTCCACATCATCACCCTGAAACAGAAAGGCCCCAAGCAGGGAACGGACCTGGGTAACAGTCTTGTCCACATTAACCATATTCATGGTTTCAAGGAGAGTGAACCGGGGATCCAGATCCTGTGCCTGATGCTGGCCGAAATATGAGAGTCTGACATTATGCCCCAGCCGGATCTTACCGCCCGTAGGCTTTATCAGTCCTGCAAGGAGTTTTACAAAAGTCGATTTGCCGGCCCCATTTACTCCCACAACGGCCATTTTGTCGCCGCGGTTCAATTCAAATGTGATATCCTGAAACACCTTAAGCGCGTCATACTCCTTTTTGAGACGGGCGATCTCAACAACAAGCCGGCCGCACGTCGCGGCCGGCGGGAACCGGAATGATATCTTCCTCTCCGTATCCTCAAGTTCAACAACATCCATCTTTTCGAGCTGTTTCACGCGGCTCTGGACCTGTTTGGCCTTGGTCGACTTTGCGCGGAACCGTTGTATAAAACGGGTGGTCTGCTGGATCATTGCCTGCTGGTTTGCATACGCAGCACGCTGTACCTGGAGGCGGATCTCCTTTTCCTCCACATAGTTGGAATAGTTGCCCTTGTAGACCGTGAGCCTGCCCAGACTCAATTCCCAGGTTTTAGTCGTAAGATTGTCCAGAAAAGCGCGGTCATGTGAGATGATCGCCAGGCTGCCTTCATAGGATTTCAAAAATTCCTCAACCCATGTGAGAGACTCGATATCCAGATGGTTGGTCGGCTCATCAAGCAGAAGTATGGAGGGTCGGGCAAGCAAATGTTTGGCCAGGAGCAGCCGCATCAGCCAGCCGCCTGAGAATGTTCTGCATTCCCTGTCAAGGTCACACTCCTTAAATCCCAACCCTGCCAGGACCTTTTCGACCTGGGACCTGATCCGGAAGATATCCGTCCGGTCGACCAAATGCTGAAGTTCACCCTGCTGCTTAAGAAGTCCTGGAAATTCCGGAGAATCCGGATCAACTTCACTCAGTCGCGAATTTATCTCATCAAGCTCGCTTTTAAGGGAAAGAATCCCGGAAAATGCGCTCTCCGCCTCTTTATAAAGTGTTCGGCAGGAAGTAACCGAGGAGGTCTCCTGGGGAAGGTAGCCCACCTTTGTCAACTTTGCCCGTGTAACAATTCCATGATCGGTTTCAGTGATCCCGGCCATGATCTTTAAAAGCGTGGACTTCCCGGCCCCGTTCACACCGACCAGTCCGATCCTGTCCCTGGGATGAACACGGACGGAAACATCCCTGAAAAGATGCTTCTTTCCGTATTGAATATTCAGTTTATTGATTGATAGCATGTTATCCGTATCATATGGTAACTTATCAAAACTCTATTTCCTTCAGTTTATCAAATTGGCCCAGAAGTTCAGGCATGAGCGAAACCGCCTCCGTTGTATCCCCTCCCTTTGCAGCCTTTTCAATACGCAAGGCTACATCCTGGAGCGGTAATGCGCTGAAGTTGCCTGCAGCGCCCTTGATGGAATGTGCATGGTTGCCTGCTCCGGCCGCATCGCCCTTTTCCAGGGCCTCTTTAAGGGCATTGATATCTTTTTGCGTGCTGTGGAAAAAACTTTTCACAAGCTCCTTCAGCAGATCCTCATCTCCCATAATACGTTTAAGCATGGCGTTCCTGTCAAATACCTTCATAAATACCTCACCCCGCTTTTTGCCCCGTTTTCAGACCCTGCGGTCTTCATCGGCTGCTGTTTCAGCATCCTTATATGCCCTTTATATACCTGACACATGCGGGTTATTAATCAGGATTATGCGTAGGATATCCATCACCCTGTCGCGGTCAAGGTCAAATCTGACAGACTCATACTTTACCCCTGACAGGATATTTGCCAGTGTTCGCGCTGTTTCAAAAGTACGTTCCAGTTCAGATTCAATTACGGCAGCCTGGCCTCCGGCCCGCACAACAGTCTCCTTGGTTACAGCATCCATCGCATTATTTCGCATGTATAGAGTTGCAATGGTTGTGATGACAACTGCTGTTACCAAAACACAGAGGCCTGTGCCGAAACCTATTTTTGTCTGGATGGATTTGAAATTCACTATTCATCCTTTGAGCTTGAAAAATAAAAAAATTATGGGTAATTACTCCATCTGATACTGCTGAAAAATAGTACCATCATTAATGATACATGAAATTCGGGTTTCTCTCAACGTCAATGTCGACATAAGTTGCTATCCTGCCGCAGGAAGCTGTAACATCCGGGACACCCCCCAGCCATGACTATTAAATCTGAAAAATTCTGGAAAAAAGCTGCCCTGGTCTTTCATGAAAAGGCATCCGAGTATGATGGCTGGTTTGACCACAGTCTGCTATTCGACATTGAACTCGCGGGATTGCGTGATTTAAAGACCATACAGGCTGAGCCCAGGTTTGAAATAGGGGTCGGGCCGGGAAGATTTGCCGAGGCGCTTTGTGTAAAAGCGGGTCTGGATCCGGCATTTGGACCGATTAAACTCGCAAGAAAACGGGGTGTGACCGCATGTCAGGCTATCGGCGAAATGCTGCCTGTAAAAACAAAAAGCCTGGGCTCCATTTTTCTTCTATTCACGCTCTGTTTCCTTGAACATCCGGACAAAGTGCTGTTGGAATGTTACCGGACGTTAAAAATCGGCGGACATCTGATATTGGGCACAATTCCGGCGACCAGTACATGGGGCAAGATGCTTGTCGCGAAAAAGAAAGAGAATCACCCGTTCTACCGATACGCCCGGTTCTATAATCCGGGGGATGTAAAATCAATGCTCCAGGATGCCGGTCTTAAAATCGTTGAGACCAGATCCACCCTGTTCCAGCCGCCCGATTCATTAACTGAGATGGAATCTTCCTGCAAGGGAATACATAATGATGCGGGTTTGGTAATTTTTGTGGCTGAAAGAGGCAAATGCTGAAAATGGCTGCCAAACAATCCGCGGAAAGCATTGTAATATATATCAGCATGTTCGTAATGGGCGGCTGCGGGCTGGCGTATGAATATACGATGAGCCGGGTCGCGTCCGACCTGCTCGGCAATTCGGTCAGGCAGTGGGCTATCATAATCGGCGTGATGATGTTCTTTATGGGCATTGGTTCGGATGCTCAGAAATATCTAAAAGAAAGCCGGCTCATTGACAAATTTATCCTTGCAGAAATAGTCCTCGGTCTGCTCGGTGGATTCGGCCCCATTGCAATGATGTACACGTTCGGCGTATATCCGAATTATTATATCCTGGTCCAGTATGCGTTTATAAGCATAATAGGGCTGCTTATCGGTTTTGAGATTCCACTTCTCATCCGTATAAACCAGGCCTACACAAGTGAACTCAAAATGAATCTGGGCGGGGTCCTGAAAATGGACTACATCGGGGCTCTTTGCGGCGCACTGGTCTGGGTCTTCCTGCTTCCCAAATTTTTCACGCTGATCGAATCCGCATTTGTTTTAGGACTTTTAAACGTAGCGGTCGGAGGTTTCACACTCTATTATTTCCGCAGGCTTGCCGAATGGAAAACAAGACTCTCATTTTTTACCATGTGCTGTATCATCTCACTTGGCTATGGTCTTGTTATGGCCCAAAATTGGACCAGACATGCGGAACAGCACTTGTACAGAGACAGGATAATCTTTTCAGAAACCACCCCGTATCAGCACATCGTGATCACAGAATCCAGGTCCAATGACATCTATTGCTATATCAACGGGCATCTCCAATTCAGCAGCGCAGACGAATTTATATACCACGAAAACCTGATCCACCCAGCATTTTCGATTGCGCCACGACACAAAAAGGTGCTGATCTTAGGCGGCGGCGACGGCATGGCATTGCGTGAGGTGCTGAAGTATCAGGACGTGGAATCGGTTGTTCTGTGCGACATCGATCCGATGATGACCCAACTCGCGAGGGATAACAGCTATTTCACCAAACTGAACAATAACAGTCTGACAGACAGCAGGCTGACTGTCATACAAAATCATGCTCTTGACGAATCCGGAGAAGAGCGCCTTCTCGTGTCCGACCAGAGAACAAGGTTTC
>DAOVYS010000080.1 GCA_030635485.1 Pseudomonadota bacterium
AGTTTTACCACCAGTTTTGGAGAAGTTACCAAATCAACATCAACGAGGAGTTACCACGCCTCCTACGGGCCTTCCTCTTCCGAGGCGGATGCCGGATGGTGCCGAGGTTCTTTACTGATTTTGAATCTCTCCTGAATTCGTTCAAGAGTGACAAGCTGAACTTGACGTGAAGATGGCGTGAGAAAAGACTTGAGTTTTCTTTCAAGTACCCTTGGATTCAATTCGGTCCCAATGGCAATGACGCCTTCCGTGATGATCTTCTGCAGAAGCAGTTCGTGGTCCGTCCTTTGCCGCAGGTTGGCTGCAAAGGGTATGAAGAAAAAATTTGAAAAAATCACGCCGTAGAGTGTCGAAGTAAGGGCAATCGGCACCGTGGCCAGAATAACCGAAGTGTCTCCCACGCCGGCCAGCATCCCGATAAGACCCACAACGCTTCCCACCAGGCCGAAGGCCGGAAACAGATCAGCCATGGTCCTTAAGACACGCTCGGTGTCATCGCGCCGCAGCCTGAAAAAGTACATTTCTGTCTTTAAGAGGTCTTTTATCTGCTCCCCGACGAAGCCGTCTACAACAAAACCAAGGGCTCGCCTGAGAAAAAGAATCGTGGTCTCTTCCTCATCTTCCTGAAGGGAAAGAATGCCACGAAATTTTGATTTTACAGAAAGATCCACAAGTATTTCCACAATATCCTCAGGACTCTTGTGCGGCACACGGTACGATGCCTTGACAACATTAAAGACAATCTTCAATCGTTCCAATCGATAACAGATAAGTGTTGCGCCAAACGTTCCGCCGATCACAATCATCAGCCCTGAAATATTAAAATAGAGACCAAAATTTCCGCGCATGAAAAATCCGACCAGAAAGAGGAAAATACAAGCTGTCAACCCGATAATGTTTTTGTTTTTCATTTGATTTCAGTCAAAGTTTTCTTTGGTCGCCGATTCTGCCGTGGGTTTTTCCTTGGTAATTATAATCTCCACCCGGCGATTTTTTTTTCTGTTTTTTCCCGTGTCATTCGGCGCTACCGGTTGATAATAGGCATGACCGGTCACAAAAAATTGTTTTCCCGGTATCTTTGTATCCTCGATTAGAAATCTTGCCACTGCAACGGCCCGGCTTGCGGACAACTCCCAGTTGGTCGGATATTTTTCCGAGTGAATAGGCACACTGTCAGTGTGGCCGACCACGTTTATCATGTAAGGAGTATTGCGAATCAAGCCGGCAATTTTCCCAAGCGATTTTTTGGCGGCGTTTTTAAGATCCGCCTTGCCTGTATTAAAGAGGAAATCCCCTTTCAGTATTATTCTAACGGTTTTGTCCTGGACCAAGTCAATGGATGCGAAATCGATCAGATCCTCTGATTCCAGTGCCTGCCTGCTCAGATCGTAAATTTTTGAAATGGATCCTTCTTCCATACTTCCCGATCCTACGCCGGGTTTGTCAAACGGGCTTCCCGATCCCAGGCTAGGCCTCTCAATCAGCTCGATCTTCTCCTCTGTCAGAAATTCCCGATTAGAAACCTGGTAAAGAAACATGACAAGGAACAAGATGAACATTGTCATCATCAGATCCGACCAGACTATCGACCAGTGCACAGCCCTGGGCTGAGCGGCCCGGGCGAGAGGGTCTTCGTCCATGATAATAGATGCGCCGATTAAAACATCACCTATCCTCTGCGGTGAATCTTGAGTAGGGGTCTCTTCCTCACCTGCCGGCGGTTGCTGAGCGCCGGAGGACATTTTTTCCGTGGTTACCCGGGCAACCTTTTTTATCATCCTCTTAAAGGCCGCTGTTTCCTCAGCATTGCCGTTCTGACTATCTGTCCCGGTTTGTCCCATTTTGTCTCTTTTCCGATTCATTCAGAGGCATGATTAGAATATCTCATTCCCGGAGGGAAGTTGTTAGCTGTCAGCCCTTAGCCTTTAGCTAAAAGTATAATTAAATTAGCTGGTTAAGCTAACAGCGAATCGCTAAAGGCTAAGGGCTTTATCCAGGCAACCCTATTCAGAACTATCTATCGGAACATTTTTCGATTTTCTCAAATCAAAAAGCATAGTTATAGATTGGGGATCACATCCTGACAAAAAAATTCACTTGACAGGGGGAACGTTTATGAGCGACATTCTTTAGGCCATCTTGAATAATTGTCTTTTCGTCCGATCTCGGCGTCACAGCAAAAATGAAAAATGCTCACATATACCTAATATGCTGCACTTTTTCATTTTCACTGTTCCTTGACCTCGAACGAAAATCCTAAATTATTCAAGATACCCTTTAGTTGATTTTTTTATCCATAAGCTTACACCATTTCAGGTAACTATATGCAGTATTATCGAATAAAAAAAATTTTTGAATCAAAAAATACAGGCAATCAGATTGAAATCAGGGGATGGGTCAGGACCAGGCGTGATTCCAAGGGCCACTTTTCCTTTCTTGAGATAAATGATGGTTCTTGCCTCGCTAATCTACAGGTGATAGCTGATGAGTCACTCCCAAATTATAACTCACAGGTTCGGAAACTTACTGCCGGATGTTCCGTTCGGGTCGCAGGAGAGCTGAAGGACTCGCCTGCAAAGGGCCAGGAGGTGGAGCTGCTGGCTTCAGAAGTTGAAATTTACGGCTGGGCAGACCCGGAATCGTACCCTCTCCAGAAAAAGCGGCATTCATTCGAGTTTTTAAGAAACATTGCCCACCTCCGTCCTCGAACCAACAGCCTGGGTGCGGTAGCAAGGGTTCGCAGCCGACTCTCTTTTGCGGTGCACAAGTTTTTTCAGGAACAGGGGTTTTTTTTCATTCACACACCGATCATCACGACCAGCGACTGCGAGGGGGCGGGAGAGATGTTTGCAGTAACATCCCTTGACCTTGACAATCTGCCTTTGCGTGAAGGAGAAGTGGAATTTGACAAGGATTTCTTCGGACGTCGGGCCAATCTGACCGTGAGCGGTCAGCTGGAAGCAGAGGTCTATGCCATGGCCCTGGGTAATGTATACAACTTCGGCCCCACCTTTAGGGCGGAAAATTCCAACACGAGCCGCCATCTCGCGGAATTCTGGATGATTGAGCCTGAAATGGCCTTCTGCGATCTGGATCAAGATGTCGATCTTGCAGAGGAGATGCTGAAGTATCTCATCCGGTACGTACTCGATGAGTGCGCTCCTGAAATTGACCTGTTCACCCGTTTTGTAGACAAGAAACTGACTGAGAAACTCGATTCTGTCCTGACTCACGATTTTAAGCGGATCACATACACCGAAGCTGTGGAGCGTCTTATAAAGTCTGCCTCTAAATTCGAGTTCCCGGTGATATGGGGTTTGGATCTGCAGTCGGAGCATGAGAGGTATCTGACGGACAAGGTCTTTAAAAGGCCTGTCGTGGTTATGGATTACCCAAAAACAATCAAGCCTTTCTATATGCGGCTAAATGAGGATGATAAGACAGTGGCGGCAATGGATATCCTGGTTCCAGGGATTGGAGAAATCGTAGGGGGCAGCCAGAGAGAGGAGCGGTACGATGTCCTTGTTGCGAGAATGGATGAAACCGGCATCAATACGGATGAGTACGTATGGTATCTTGACCTGAGGCGATTCGGCACCGTGCCCCATGCCGGTTTTGGCTTAGGCTTTGACAGACTCGTCCAATTCATTACCGGAATGGCCAATATCCGAGAGGTCATCCCTTTCCCGCGAACGCCCGGGTCGGCGGAGTTTTAGAGTTACAGTTCGGTGGTTTTATTTATATTTCGGCTGCACCTGCAGCAGCCTCCTTTTGGCCCATTCCGGGTCGAGCAATGAAGAATCTGAATCATCCTCCTCCTCAGTCAATACTTCATCGGGGTTGTCATTCAACCGGGTATCTTCTTTATCGACCACCGAGGGCGGGACAACCTCCGGGCCGAAGTCAGGCTTATTGGTGAAAGAGCTTAACGCCGTGATGTAAGCCTCTTTTACGGTGGTGTGGACATTGGAATCCGCGTCAGTCACGGTCAGGCGGACGGAATAGGTCCCTTCCTTGGTGTATATGTGTAGAGGATTTTGCACCGTGCTTGTGATATAATCGCCAAAATCCCATAACCAGTCTACAACCACACCTGTTGACTCGTCGGTAAATCCTACAGTCAACTCAGGTCTGCCCATAGTTGGAGATGCTTTGAAATCGGAGCGGAGACCTTCGCCCGCATTGGCAAGAGTTGTGACTGACATTAGTACAAGCGTGCAAAAGATGACTGCCAAAGCGAAGATAAATTGTTTCATTTGTGTATATTATGGTTTGGGGAAATCTTTTTTCAGTACAACAAACCGTGTGAAGACGTCACGCCTGATCAGAAATAAAATGTTGGAATTTTCCTTGGCGTTTCCCATGGCCTTATTAAAGCCTTTCATGTCTTCAACAGGCGTCCGGTCCACTTCAAGTATAACGTCTCCTCTGCGAAGACCTGCTTCAGACGCTGGTGTGTTCGGCTCTACGTCGGCTACAAGCAGCCCGGTGCTTTCATCAAGTTTCATGGATTTGGCAAGCTCCGGCGTCAATTCCTGAACCGTCAGTCCCAGATTCTGTCCCAATTTGCTTTCAGAACCGCCGGCAACCACACCATCTTCTTTCAGTTTGCCTATGGTCACCGTGATTTTTTTCTCTTTGCCCTCGCGGATCACAATCAATTCAGCGTCGGATCCTACAGTGGTCTGAGCCACCATTGAGGGCAGCAAGGACATCTGGACCACTTCCCTGCCCTGATATTTAATAATGATGTCCCCGGGTTTGAGACCGGCCTTGTCAGCCGGGCCATCTTCACTTATCTCACCCACAAGGGCGCCTATGGGCCTGTCCAAGCCGAACTGATCGGCAAGATCAGGCGTAACGTTCTGGATCAAGACGCCGAGCCATCCCCTGATTACCTTTCCATGCTCCTTAAGCTGACTGACAACGTTATTCGCCATGTTTATGGGAATGGCAAAACCGATTCCCATATTGCCGCCGCTCCTGCTGAAAATGGCCGTGTTGATACCCACCATCTTGCCTGCCCTGTTGAACAGGGGGCCGCCGGAATTTCCCGGATTTATCGAGGCGTCCGTCTGAATAAAATTTTCATAGGGGCCGTGTCCGATTGAGCGCCCCTTTCCGCTGACTATGCCTGCGGTCACAGTCTGTTCAAAGCCAAAGGGATTTCCAATGGCGATCACCCAATTTCCTACCCGCAGTTTGTCGGAATCCCCGAATTCGGCGTAGGGGAGGGACCTGTCGGTTTCAATCTTAATCAGGGCCACGTCGGTTTTTGGGTCCCTGCCGACAATCTTTGCAAGATATTCCTCATGGTCTGAGGAACGGACATGGATCTCCTCGGCATCTTGAACCACGTGGTTATTGGTTATAATGTATCCGTCACTCGATATGATAACACCGGAGCCGAGGCTGGTCTTTTTCATTTCACGCCTCTGGCCCGGTGCCCTGTTCTCGAAGCCGGGAAGGCCGAAGAAACGTTTGAACAGATCGGGCAGTTCGTTGTCACCGTGGAAAAAGAATTCATTTGGTGAATTTTTTAGTTTCACCACCTGAGTCGTATAGATGTTGACCACTGTGGGACCTAATTTTTCAACAAGGTCTGCAAAGGAATCCGGCAGGTCAGGCGCCGCCTTTGCTTTTTGTGTGGGAGAGACAGCGAAAAATCCTGCGATAAGAACCAGAACCGCGATGATCAATACCCTGTTTTTTCTCATTTTTTTCCTCATTATTGATAAATATTTACCATTATTGAATCGTTTTCAGATTGGTAGTATTGAAATGTTACGTAACCGATCACGGGGCAATAAATACTGTTGAAAAACCCTCTGACTGCAAGGGGTCACAGGTGCCCCAGGCTTCTGTGCGCCCGAAGGAAGTGCCCTTGGGGTGCGTGATCGGCCCCTGCGATTATACTCCCTGTATATTGCAGGGGCCGAGCGCGTGCAGATGGGGTGCCTGTGATCGCTTACGATTAAATTAAACGTTTTTCCATGCAGTATAGCAAGCACAAAAAAGGAGAAATCAAAATGCCGATACTTGGCGCGCATATATCAACCGCGGGCGGCCTGCACAAGGCTTTTAATCGCATGAAACAGGTTCAGGCAAAAGCGCTTCAGATATTTACCCAAAACCAGCGCCAGTGGATAACAAGGGAGATAACCGAAAAAGAGGCCGAAAAATTCCGGCGCTGCTGGGAAGAAAGCGGCAGGCCGCCTATTGCATCCCATGATTCTTATCTTATAAACCTTGCGTCCGATAAACCGGAGATTGAAAAAAAATCCGTTTCAGCCCTGGCCCATGAAATAGAGCGTGTGAAAATTCTAGGGATCCCCTTTCTCATCATGCATCCAGGCTCCCATGTGGGAGCGGGGGTTGAAAAGGGATTGGCAAAAATTACAAAAAACCTGGATAGTGCAATTAACCTTGTCAAGGATCTCGGAGGCGTGACCATTCTCATTGAGACAACAGCAGGCCAGGGAACGGGACTGGGCTCGGACTTTTCAGAACTCGCATACATACTTGACAATTCCGCACATTCCGACCATCTTGGTGTATGTCTCGACACATGTCACATCTTTGCCGCAGGATATGATATCCGCACCCCTGAGACATACAAAGTGACCTTCTCAAAGTTTGACCGGATAATCGGCATTGAACGGCTGAAGTTCTTTCACTTAAATGATTCGAAAAAAGATCTGGGCAGCAGGGTGGACAGGCACGAGCACATTGGTAAAGGCTGCATCGGATTGTCAGGCTTCCGTCTTCTGCTGAATGATCCCCGATTCGCGGACCACCCGATGGTGCTTGAAACCCCAAAGGAAAATGATCCGGAGAATGACAGGACAAATTTGGATGTGCTGAGGGGATTAATTGAGTAGAATTTAAGTTTTCCTTGACCCGTAAAAAGATTAGAGCGAACAATTCTCAATCCACACTGACCACCTTCATATCGGAGTCAAATCAGCCTGTACAAATCATCACGGAGGTGATAGGAGACGAGGCCCTGTCCCCTCCTGAGGTATGATCCCGGGCTATGAATTCGTCTATATGTTCATCGTTGATCTGTAGGTTTTCATTTTCTATTTTTTTGAGAAAAAATCGTTAAAAAAGTTGATTTTATGATCTTTTTTTCGTAAGAAAAGAAAGGATGTGTGATTTTACCTCTTTTTTGTCGCTCTAATTAGCAGGACAAATCAAAAAGGCTTGACACCAGAAACTAAAACCTGGAAACGAACAAAATGCTTATTCAATTTACCATAGAAAATTTTCTATCTTTTAAGGAAGAAAATACGCTAAACATGTTGGCCACCACCGACAATAAACATAAACGCCATCTACTGCCAAACAAAAAGAAGAAACCCCTCTTGCGTACAGCAGTATTGTATGGGGCCAATGGTTCCGGCAAGTCGAACATGATCCAGGCCATGGCCTTTGCTCAGAATTTGATTGTTGAGGGGACCAGGCCTAATCAGCGGATTGATGTTACCCCGTTTAAGCTCGACAAATCCTGCGGGCAGGCTCCCAGTCGTTTTGAGTTTGTCATTAATTATCAGGATGTCATCTATACATACGGTTTTGTGGTAAATGGGATAGAGGTCAAAGAAGAATGGCTCTTTGCTATCCACAATGTCAAGGAGGTACCACTTTTTGAGCGGCTGACTACCAAGGACGGCAAAATCAAGGTAGAGATTGGCCCGACGCTGGCCAAGAAGAAAACTAAAAAACATCAGTTTGTCAAATTTATCGCTGAAGGGACTAGGCCAAACAGCCTCTTTCTCCATGAGCTGTATGAAAAAAATATGGCAGAAATTATGCCGCTTATTGATTGGTTTCGAGTGGTGTTGACAATTATCGGTCCGGAAACAAATTATCGGGATCTTATCTTTGATGCCCACATGAATGAACAATTTCTCCAGTTTATGGGCGATTTTCTGAAAGCAGCTGATACCGGTGTTGATGGCATTGTAACAGAAAAGATTGAATTCGATTCTGAAAAACTTTTTCCAGATCTCACGGAGCCATTGAAATCAAAACTCACAAATATCAGCGCCAATGAAAGGGTCTTGCTCTCTGCTCCTGACGGCAGGCGTTTTGCCCTGATGCGGGAGCAGAATGGAGAACTGACCCTGTTGAAGCTCAAGGCCAGACATCATCTTAAGGATGCAGAGGAATATATTGATTTTGAAATTGAAAATGAATCAGACGGAACACGCCGCCTGATGGATCTTCTGCCAGCCCTGCTTCATTCAAAAAGTAGTGAGAAAGTTTATCTAATTGACGAAATTGATCGTTCCATGCACCCGCTTCTCTCCAGGATGTTTCTACAGGCTTACCTGGATGACCGGAATTGCGGCAGGGGCCAGCTTATCATCACTACCCATGAAAGTCAGCTGCTGGACCGTAAACTTTTGAGAAGAGACGAAATCTGGTTTGCGGAAAAAGACAAAAACGGAGGTTCCCATCTCTATTCCCTGTCTGAATATAAAGTGCGTAATGACTTAAAACTTGGCAAAGGTTATCTTGATGGCCGTTTTGGTGCTATTCCGTTTCTTGGTGACCTTGAAAGACTTCAGTACTGTCTGACAGGGGAGTAGGTGCATATATATGGCATTAACATCGAGAAAAAAGCGCCCAATCGACAGACAAAGCAAACCTGCACCACACAGGGATGCCCGTCTGTTTATCATAGCCACGGAAGGAAGAAAAACAGAGAAGCAGTACTTTTCCATGTTCGGCAATAAACGATGTCAGGTGCGCGTGATTACCAATAAAGATAACAAGTCGGCACCCGCCTATATTCTGCAACAGCTTAAAGAATTCAAGAAAGAATTCCAGCTCAAAGCGGATGATGAACTATGGTTGATGGTTGATGTAGACAGATGGGGGAATAAACATCTTGCTTCTGTCTCAGCCCAGGCTGAACACAACAAATTTCAACTGGCTGTGAGTAATCCCTGTTTTGAAGTATGGCTCTATTTGCATCACGATGATTTGGATCACCAATCTATTGAAGCAGGTGAAATGAAGCAAAAATTACGGGGCCTTCTTGGAGGATATAATAGTTCCAAGCTTGAACCTGCAAATTTTGCAGAACATATCGATGACGCCATTGCCCGAGCCAAGGCGCTTGATTCAAATCAGGATGAGCGTTGGCCATCCAGAACCGGAACACATGTATACAAAGTTGCAGAAAAGGTAAAGTAGAGTTTTCAGCAGGTTATGATTGGTATAATTGATCGGCAATAAGGAAGTTATGAAGATTGAAGTTGCCAAAATCAGTGGCGGCAGCCGAATTCACATCGTCAGGAATGGGATTGGAAAAACGGCAATTGGCAGAAACAAAGGCTTCAAGGAGACAAAATCATGTCCACTTTGAACTGGGGAATGATAGAAGATGGCGGGGCCTTTGAATCGTTGATGCATGCGATCCTTTATAATGATGATCCTGGAATAATCCTGTTTGGCCGTCTCGGCAAAGATGCGGGCCAGGATGCCCGTTCTGCGGACGGCTTGGTCGTTTGTCAGGCCAAGTACAGTCAGAGTATGACGATGGATTATGCCGTAAAACAGGCGATCAAAGAATTAGAGACGATCAAAAAGTACCGACAACCTGAGCATAACAATTATCAATATTGGCAAAATGTGCACCGATGGGTTCTTGTCGCCAACTTTAGGATCAACCCGAATGATGATACCAAGTGGCAGACTAAAGTGGTTCCTGCATTTAAAGGCGAAGGTCTGACAGCTGAATACTGGCATCTTGAAACGATTGAAGCCAAGTTGATGTTGCATACCCACATCCGCGATGTGTTTTTTTGCGGTGAGAATCGAGTTCTGGTCGGACTGAAGGAAGCTCATGACCTGCTTAGCGCCGAATGCATCGGCAGTGACCCTCTCGAAAAACCTCTGGTAGGGCGGAAGGTGAAATACAGGCGGTCTGTGACTTTGCTGAGTCCGTTGAAAAACGCCTACTGCCTGTC
>DAOVYS010000226.1 GCA_030635485.1 Pseudomonadota bacterium
AAGCATAACCCGACAAAAATCAAGTTGAAAGCGTCGGGTTACGGCCTATCGGCCTAACCCGACCTACATAAGGCCATCTTGAATAATTGTCTTTTCGTCCGATCTCGGCGTCACAGTAAAAATGAAAAATGCTCACATATACCTAATATGCTGCGCTTTTTCATTTTCACTGTTCATTGGCCTCGCCAGACAATCCTAAATTATTAAAGATACCCATAAGACTTGCCTGAACGTGTGCGGATGGAGTGCTGGCAAACGCTTAGCCTTTATTCTTGCATTGACACCATAACTCAATGATAATATCATATATAGGTAACATACCATAAAGTATAGTCAATTTTAACATGTAATCGGTTGCAAATGTTCTTGTCAAATAGACATATTTCCAGGACAAACGGTTTCTCTCTTCTCGAACTGCTCCTCACTATAAGCATCATCGGAATTATCACGGCTTTTTCGATCGGGATATCAAATTCCCTGAAAAATATGACCAGGTTGAATAAGACCAAAAACAGGATGCACGAAATTACCCAGGCTGCACAAACTTATTATCAGGCCCATGAAAAACTGCCCTTGCCGACTTCCGGCACACAGGTGCCGGTCAACTCTTCGGACCTGAACATGGAACAGAAGTTCAGACTGGATGGCTGGGGTCAATTCCTGACTTATAACACCATCGGCAATTCAGCCATGACTTTTCATAATGGTAATGTCAGCCTGGCAACAGACATCATGACGGACATCCGGGCGCTTGAAGTGGCCGGCAGAAGGGTGGCCGGGGTCATCATAAGCCATGGCCCCAATCAGCAGGCTGATTACTCCGCAACCGGTTCAGACCCGATTATTTACACTTTAGATGCAGGCAGTGATGATATTATGGCACCCATTGATGTGCATAGGGAAGCAGTAACAATAGCCCTGGAAGAACTAAAAATTCTGCAAAACAAGGCTGAAGCCTTTGATGCGCTCTACCAAGGCGTCATGAATGATTCAGATGCTCCTCCCCAGGAAACCGTGGATGAGGATGGTTGCACACCACTTGTCTTTCCGGATTGCCCGTCACGGACAGCCGATCTGAACAATGATCCCAGTTGCGGAACAGCCACTCTGGACGAGATAAAGAGCAACACGTATACATGGTGCTCATCTTCGCCCTGCGGATGGACTCTCTTTTCATACTCCATCTCCCCTTCTTCCCAGGATGAACCAGCAAATGCATTCATATACTGCCTGTACAAATTGTCAAACAGCCTTATATACGACCCATGGCTGAATGCATATGAATGGGGCGACGGAAATATTGATACAGCCGGACTTGATCTGTTGACAAGCAACCAGAGATACCACAGATTCTTTTCTCGAGGCCCAAATGGATTGGTCAACGATAGCGATGACATTATTCCTTAAGACCCTTCAACCTAAATTGGAAACTCTCTGATGGGCAAAAATATTCTCTGCATCAGTCTTTCTGAAGAGGGTGCACAATATATGGAAGTGGAAAAGCGCCAGGCCGACCTTTTCCCTAAGCCTCCCGTAACAGCGGCTTCTCAGGAATCGCTGTTTGCCGCATGCAGACGCGCGGATGAGATATACATCAATTTGCCGTTCCCGTCCGCCCTCTACGAGTGGATCCCATTCCCCAAGGTCAAAAAACAGGACCTGTTAAAACTCATCAACCGTGATGCCTTTGAAAAGCATGGAACCGCCTCCCCGCTTGACTGTCGCTATAAGATTGTTGGAGATGTTCTTGAAGACGGAGTCAAAAAATCCCTGGTTGCATATATAGCGGTTGAAAGCAACGAGACAGCCGTAATTCTTGACCAATTCAGCCGGTTCAAAAAAAAGATCAGAAACATCGGCACATTGCCGATGGCCCTTGCAGCGGCCGTCACACAAGCGGAACAGCCTGAAGGTAACACGCTTATCGTATGGGTGAATGAAACCCATTCCATAATTACGATATGCTCGCCGGACGGTCTTGTAAAACTTAGCCGAAGCGTTCCAACCGGACTGAAAAGAGAAGGGCGGCCGGATGATCAGGGCCATCTGTTCTCCGGGTTCTCCGAGGCTATCAGCCGGGAGATCTCCATGACAATCACGTTCTTTAAACAAAAATTCAGGGAACCCGTGCAGGACAATCTCTATTTCCTGGGCAATTGCCGCGTAAAGGAAGCTATTACAAAATATCCCTTATCAGATCCAGATCTTGAAATCCGCTTCAGCTCCCCAATGTTTCCTGTCCAGTCCATGACGCCTGAAGAGATTACGGAAAACATTCATCTGCTCGGAAACCTGTTTCTGCCCCGGGATTTCAATCTTATATTACAAAGTAAAACCTTTTTTAGCGGAATTGAACAGTTGTACAAGATATCAATCGGGACTGTTGCCGTGCTCATTCTGCTTTCCGGATTCTGGGGCGTCCGTCTATACACACAGTCAGAGGCAGGACTTGAAGAGCACGCAATCCGATTATCAGAAGTTAAAAGGCTTGAGGCCGAGATCACCAAAATTCAATCAAAACTGAACAAAAACAAGCTGCTATTGAACAGGATGCGTCTTTACGAAACCACTTCCGCCTCTTCCGGCCAGCCGCAGTGGTCAAAGATAGTGTCCGATCTGGCTTCCGTGGTCTCACCGAAAATTCTTATCAAAAAATATAGTTTATCCCCTTCCGACAAAGGTTGGGAAAATACTTTATATGGAGAAATTAAGGCAAAAAGCTGGCAGGAAGGACTCTCCCTCCTGCGCAACTTTGAAAAATCAATAAACTCGTCTCCACATTTTGACCTGAAAAACATCAATTATTCCCTGGGAGACATGAAGTCCGAGACAAAAATATTCAAATTTCAACTAAATCTTCAGTTTCAACCATGAATCTTTTTAAAAAAAAATATTTTCTCCTTATCGTTGGTGGTCTGATTTTTGCCCAGATCATTTTCTACTGTTTCTGCCGGACAAAAAACCTCAAGGCCTATAACCTGGAAAACAGAATGCTCGACAAGCGAATTGAGCAACTTCAACCAAGACTGCGGAACATGCAGATTGAACTGGCACAATCGAAAAAAAAGATCATCAGGATATCAAAATCGCTCCATCCTTCAATACGCAATGGATATGAAGACCATGAGTCTGTCCTTGCCTCTTTCCTTGACTACCTCACTGAAATGCGTAAAAAGGCTGACTACTCATTCACAGTTCGTAAAGAACGAAAATACGTGAACACGCCTGTGCCTTTCTATCAAACCGACCTGAATTTCATGTTCACATTCACTCGGCTAAGCGAGGCTGAATCATTCTTCAGCCTTATCCTTGAACAACATACTTTTCCTTTAAAGGTCACTTCTGTTGATATCCGTTGGGACAACGGCGAAAGGGCGACATGTACACTTGAGGCCTCTCTTTTGGTCCCGGAAAAGCTGCAATTATCGAACAAGTGAAGAAATAAGAGCCCTTTTTGAAAAAATCAAAGGGAACGAAAAAGGTAACTATTCAGCGTAATGCCGAAATATAGCTAAAACCACCGAACTGTAACTGGTCAGCAGCGCTTCATAGGGAGGCGATCAGGTTGATCAGCTATACATCATCAGTATGCTGGGCGACCTGATCGTCTTCCTATGGAGTGCTGCTGAACAGTTACCGAAAAAGGAGGAATAGTGATGGCTCTCCTTGGAGAGATATTACTTGAAAACAATATAGTCACGCCTCAAAAGCTGAGCCTTGCTCTTAAGGAGCAGAAACGCACCCGTGAACTGATGGGCGACGTCCTGGTCCGGCTTGGGATCATTTCCAGAAAAGATCTGTCCAAGGCCATTGCCATTGCCTCGGATATCCCGTTCATCGACCTGAAACAGACGGTAATCGATCAGGTAGCGGTCAAACAGGTCTCAAGAGAAACAGCCCAAAAATTCAAACTAATCCCGTTTGCGGCCGAGGATAAACTCATCCGCGTAGCCATGGACAATCCAAATGATGTGGTCGCCCTTGACACGCTGCGTCGCGCAACCGGCAAAAAGATAGATATCTTTGCGGCCGACATCGGCAATATAAACGAGGCCATTGAGATGTACTATGAGGTCGGGACTTCCATTGAGGAAAAAATCGACCAAAATATCCAGGCGGCAATAACAGGCGGCTTTGCAGAAGGTGAGACCATTCCTCCCATTGTCCGGCTGGTAGAGCTTTTTATCATCAAATCCATCCGTGACCATGCCACTGACGTGCACATCACCCCGGAAGAGATGGCCACCCGGCTCAGTTACCGCGTTGACGGGATATTGAGAAGCGGAACCATTCTCCCGAAAGAGCTACACATTCCGATAGTGAACCGGATCAAGATCATGTCCGGCTGTGATATAGCGGAACAACGTCTTCCGCAGGAGGGGAACATCGCATTCGATTTTGCGGACAGGCGTATTGATATACGCAGCGCAACCTCGCCATGCAGCCATGGGGAAAACGTTGTCTTAAGAATCCTTGACAAAGCAAGCGTGCTTCTAGGGCTTGAGTATCTGGGA
>DAOVYS010000228.1 GCA_030635485.1 Pseudomonadota bacterium
ATCAGCCGTTTCCTCGCTTTCGCACTGGCCGTGTCAGATCAGGCTCGTGCCGCCAAACGCGCCGTTCCTCAAACACGCCGACCTCCTTATCCCTGCGGACTGTGTCTGCGTTGCCTTTCCAACCCTGCACAATGATTTTCTTAAAGGCAGGGCCGTAATGATGGGGTGCCCGAAATTCGACGATGTTGATGCATACATTGCCAAATTCACCGAAGTCTTCAGAGAGGCGGGCATCAAAAGCATAACATGCGTTATCATGGAAGTTCCATGCTGCGCCGGTCTTCCCGCAATAATCAAAAAGGCCATGAAGGCCTCGGGCGTAAAAATACCCATGAAAACTCTGGTCATAAGCACTGCCGGGGAAATAATGGCACCGCAAAAGATTTTTTAATACTATTATGCGATCTTTGAGAGACAGCGATCCAGTGATTCGGGAGTGTCGATCTGGAGGGCTCTATATTTTACGTCCCCAGGGAGTATCCTTTTGAGGAGCTTGGTCAGAACTTTTCCAGGGCCCACCTCAATAAAAATTCCGACTCCCTGGGCGGCCAGATTATTGATAATGTCATACCATTTTACCATTGAGGCTATCTGGCGTGCCATAATCCGGCGGATTTCGTCCACATCGCTCTCGACTTCGGCGGTAACGTTAAAAAGAAGAGGAACGGAAGGGGAATTAAACGTGACCTTTTCCATGGCAGCGGAAAAATCAGCCACTGCGTCCTGAATCAGATTACTGTGCCAGGCCCCGCTGACATTTAGAGTGATTACCTTTCCGCCCTTCTCTCCAACCGCAACCGAGGCCTCAAGAATAGCCGGCCGCTCGCCGGAAATAACGACCTGATGCTTTGAGTTGTGGTTGGCTGCGGAAATTACTCCGTCACCTGACAGACCATTTAAGATCTCAACCACATCATCCAGGTCAAGACCGAGCACGGCCGCCATCCCGCCCGGATGTTTTTTCCCCTCCCTGTCCATCAACCGGCCCCTTTCTGAAACCAGGGTCAGCGCATCTTCAGACGAAAGTGAACCTGCCGCGCAGAGGGCTGCATATTCGCCCAGACTGTGCCCTGCAACAAAGTCCGGTTTGATCCCCGCCTTTTTAACCGCCTGCAGGCAGATCAGATTTGTGACCGTAAATGCGGGCTGAAGATTTACGGTTTGCGTCATTTCATCCATAGGCCCTTTAAGACAGAGCCTTTTTAAGGGAAGACCGCTTATTGATTCAGCCCTTTCCATGAGCGCCCGGCTCTCCGGATCTGATTCGAGAAACTCCTTTCCCATTCCAATGTATTGTGAACCCTGTCCCGGAAACAGCAGGGCAAGTTTATTATTGCTTTTATTTCCGATCATCAACTATCACTCCGATATAACTACGTTCCGGGTTCTGAGTTCCGAGTTGAATAAGGAAAAATTCCGATCAAATAAACCTCTGAACCTCTGAACCTCTGAACCTCTGAACCTCTGAACGACCTATGACATAGATAAAATCAAATGTCATCGACTACTATTTTTTATCCTGGTCCTCTCCTGGAGGTGCAATAAAAAAATTTCCCAGTAGAAACAGTCCGACCCCGACACAGATTGCGGAATCTGCGATGTTAAAGGCAGGCCAATGGTATTGACCGATGTAAAAGTCGAAAAAATCAACAACCCCGCCAAACCGCACACGGTCAATCAGATTGCCGAGCGCTCCGCCTGAAATAAGTCCGATTGCAACAGCATAAATTCTCCCTTGATATTTCAGCCGGCAATATGCTAAGGCCATGACAACAAGGGCTGCTATTGCAACCGCAACAAAAAAAAGCTGTCTGCCGAAAGTGAAGTCGCCGGCAAAGAGTCCGAATGCGGCGCCGGAATTCATGACAAAGGTGAGACTGAATAATCCTGGGATTACGACCTCTGTTTCATGACGTGCAAAGGTCGAAAGAATCCACCACTTGGATAACTGATCCCCCAGAATCACACAAAACGCCGGAATGATCAGGCCCAGTTCCGATTTTCCAAATTTAAGACTCAGGACAACTCTCCCATGACGGAAACGCAGCGTGCACATAACTGCGGATGATCGCCATCCTGTCCAACGGATTCAGACCGCATCCAGCAACGTTCGCATTTCTCTCCCGCTGCAGCATTTACAAGAACGGACATATCTTTCACCGTCTCCGCCTGATAAGAGGCACCTTCGATTTCATCCACCTGCCGCATTGCCGAAACAATGGAGATGGTCTGAAGTGTATCCCAGTACTCTTTTAAGAAATCCACAAGATCTCCCTTTACCGAGACAAGAACTTCGGCCTCAAGCGAATGGCCTATCACCTTGTCCTGCCGGGCAATCTCAAGAGCCTTGGTGATTTCCGACCTAACCTCAAGGAGCTGCTGCCATTTTGCTGCAAGATCTTCATTTAGAAAATCCTTCCGCTCTCTGGGGAACATTGCCAGAAAAATATTTTCTTCCCGCCCGGACACCTGAGGCAAATATTCCCAGACATCGGCAGCCGTAAAACTCAACACCGGGGCCATCAGTCTTACCAGGCCGTCAACAATCTCATAAAGTACGGTCTGTGCCGACCTTCTGGCCTTGGATGCCGCGGGAGCAGTGTAAAGACGGTCCTTTAAGATATCAAGGTAAAGGGAACTCATGGTCACGGTGCAGAAATTGTGAAGCCCATGAAATATCGCGTGAAACTCAAATGTTTCATAGGCCTTGCCTATCTTCTGTTTTAATAGTTCAAACTGGTGGAGTGCCCACTGGTCCAGCTCCTCCATGTCCGCGGGGGGTACGGAATCAAGAGACGGATCAAAATCAAACAGGTTGCCGAGCATATAGCGGATCGTGTTTCTGATCTTTCGATAGGCGTCTGTGAGCTGGCCCAGGATCTCGTTTGATATCTTGATATCATCCCTGTAATCCTCGGATGCGACCCAGAGCCTCAAGATTTCCGCGCCATACTTATCGATTATCTCGGATGGGGCAATCACGTTGCCCAGACTTTTAGACATCTTCTTGCCCTTGCCGTCCACCACAAATCCGTGAGTCAAAACGCCACGGTAGGGCGGAATCCCGCGGGTGCCCACAGAAGTCAGAAGCGAACTCTGGAACCATCCACGATGCTGGTCGCTGCCTTCAAGATAAAGATCACACGGGACATCAAGGCCGTCAGTCTCTTCAATCACGGCAGCGTAGCTTACGCCGGAGTCAAACCAGACATCTAAGATATCCTCTTCCTTTTCAAAAGAGTCTGCCCCGCATTTCGGGCACCGGGCATCCGGGCCGAGAAAATCAGTTGCATCATGCTTGAACCAACCGTTTGCCCCTTCCTTTTTAAAGAGTTGGTCTATTCTTTCAGCCACCTCTTTATCCTTAATAATCTCCCCGCATTTCCCGCAGTATATAACCGTGATCGGCACGCCCCAGGACCGCTGCCTGGAGAGGCACCAGTCCGGACGCGTCTCCACCATTCCGTAAATGCGGTCTATTCCCCATTTGGGCGTCCAGATGACATCCTTTATGGCGGACAGGGCTTTTTTGCGCAGGTCATTCTTTTCCATGGAAATGAACCACTGTTCCGTGGCCCTGAAAATTACCGGCTTTTTGCAGCGCCAGCAATGGGGATAGCTATGGGTGAGGGAATCCTCTTTGATCAAGACGCCCTTTTCAGACATGTCGCTGTTTATCACCTTATTTGCGTCAAAAATGTACATTGATGCGTATGGCCCTGCCTCATCGGTGAATTTTCCGTTATTATCGACCGGCGAAAGGATGGGAAGGTCGTACCTGACGCCGCTCATATAATCCTCCCGACCGTGCCCGGGCGCGGTATGTACGCACCCTGTCCCGGTTTCAAGCGTAACGTACGGGGCAAGGATCATGAGTGATTCACGTTCCATGAATGGATGGTTACATGTACGGCCTTCAAGAAGCCCTGCTGAAAAGGTTGCCACTATCCTGATATTATCAACAACGCCTTTCAGCTCTTCTGAAAGCTGTTCCACAAGGCCCTGGGCAACGATCCAGATCTCACCGCCCGCATCAACTGCGGCATAAGGAAAATCCGGATGAAAGGCCACTGCAAGGTTTGCAGGCAGGGTCCAGGGAGTTGTGGTCCATATAACCGCAAAGACCTCTTTTCCCGCCAGTTCTGGAATCACGTCACCCAGATCTTCGGTCACCTTGAATTTCACATATATCGAAGGAGATGTGTGGTCGTGATATTCAACCTCAGCCTCGGCAAGGGCGGTTTTGCATGATGAGCACCAGTAGACCGGCTTTTTGCTTCGAACCACGGCCCCTGACAGAAGAAACAGGTTGCCCTCCCTTGCCATAGGTGCCTTATAGCCTGAGTTCATGGTGAGATAGGGGTTGTCCCAGTCTCCCAGAACGCCC
>DAOVYS010000220.1 GCA_030635485.1 Pseudomonadota bacterium
CCCAGAATATCGGTGAGTTCAAGGGATGAGAGTGTAAGTTTTGTCATAATGGTCAGGCAAAACGGCTATTTCTTCTCTTTCTTATGGCAGAAAAAACAGCGGTTGGTGCAGTACGTGGTCGCGGGAATAGGGGCTGTCGGGAGCATCCCTGCTACCCGATTAGCCAGGTTTTAGGCTAGCGATTCGAGCATACTCAAAAATTCTGTAGCAGTGTATGCTGGAATTTTGGATTTTTTAAAGTCCTTAATATCTCTTGTAATAATATACTCTGCTCCTGCATGTCTTGCTGATTCATGCAAAACTGAGTCTTCAAAGTCGGGGAATTTTGATTTTAATGCATTTTCAATAACTAATCGATTAACTGAGGCTATCTCAAATAGTGCCATTATAGAATTAATGCTATCAATGGCTTTTTCTTTGTCGAGATACTTTGATAAGAGATAGTGAATTGTTGTTACCGTAGTGGCACAGAGAAATCCGTTAATTTCCGAACGTTCTACTTTGGACATTAAATATGAAGCATGTTCAGAAAAAGGTTTATGATCTAGAAGAACATCTAGGATGATATTGGTATCAAAAAGCACTTTCATAAATATTTTTCTTCTAGATAGTTTTTGTAGTCTTTCTCTGAGAATTCAGAATATTTCAAAACACCTTTCAAAGATTGAACAGTTGGTGTGATTGAACAACTCTTTTTTAGTTTTTCGTTTTTAATAATTACGAAAAAGTCTGAGACAATTTTTGAGACTGATTTACCAGTTTTGGCGGAATATTCTTTTGCTGATTCGATTAGATGATCATCAAGTCTTAATGTGAGTTTCGTATTCATTGCTTCCCTCCATTTTCACAGTGACGGACAACTTATTAAATATAATACGGCACGGGTGGGTTGGTGTCAAATTAATAATAGTGGAAAAATGCAAGAATGCAAAAATGGGGTCACTCACTCTGACCCCATTTTGACCCCTTAAAAAATAATTGCATCAATAATCGCTAAGACATCGTCGAGAAGATCAAGATCAACTTTCTCCACAAAATCAATTTTGCGATTTACATAGTCTAGCGATTTCATCTGTTCTGCCATGACAAAACCCTTTACCTTCCTTCCAGAAGGCAAGGCAACATGCGTTGGATATGGCCTTTGGGTGTTTGTTATAGGACTCACAAAAACAAGCCCCGCTTTTTTGTTGAAGGGGCTTTTGCTTACTATCAAGACAGGCCTGCGTCCCTTCTGTTCTCGGCCAGCCTGGGGGTCAAAATCTAAATATACAATATCGCCTTGCTCCGGAATATATCTTTTTTTCATTTAACTACCACTCCTCTTTACCTTGCGGTTCCCCCCAATCAAGCTCTTGCGGTTCATAGTCCTTTGGGAAGGCCGCCATTATTTTTTTTAGATCAAGTCTGCCGCGCGGATTTTTTCTGACTGGTTTAATAATCACTGTTTCGTTTTCAGTTATAATCTCTACTGGATCGCCGGCATTCAAATGTAATTCTCTTAACAATTGAATCGGCAGTCTGATCCCATGACTGTTTCCCCATTTTTTAATTTCCGCTCTCATAGTTTCACCTTCGCTCATTTTCTTTGTTGTTATCGTTTTTTCAGTTACTGTATGTGGAAACATACGTATAAACATAGTATATACATTTTTACAAAAACAGGCAACCTCTTTTTATATTCTCCTTCAGTAGACATAATGGTTGACAATAAAGAATCTGTTGCGTTTACGACGATACAGGATTTGGATACGTGCAGGTTACACCGCAGTAATTTGAAAAGACCAACTCTTTACCGAGATGGTGGACATACTCAGGGAGCAGGGGGATCTTGCCGCCGCCTCCCGGAGCATCGACGGCCAGGGTGGGAACCGCCATTCCGGAGGTATGGCCTATCAACGATTTGATTATTTCTATCCCGGTCTCAACAGGTGTTCTGAAATGATTTGTCCCTGTTGTGAGATCCGTCTGAAAAAGGTAGTAGGGCTTTACCCGGATCAGGAGAAGTTTGTGCATCAGGCGCCTTATGATGTCGGGAGTATCGTTCACACCTTTAAGCAAAACCGTCTGGCAGCCCAACGGAATGCCGGCATCAGCCAGGCGGCTGCATGCAAGCGTGGCCTCGGGCGTAATCTCATCAGGATGGTTGAAATGAGTATTAATGTAAAGGGGGTGAAACCGCTTTAAAAGAGATGCAAGTCTGACAGTCACACGCATTGGGAATGTACATGGAACCCGGGTGCCGATACGGATTATTTCTATACTTGGAATCCTGCGAATAGAGGTAAGAATATCTGAAAGAGTATCATCGTCGAGAAGGAGCGGATCTCCGCCCGACACAAGTACGTCCCGGATCTCAGGCGTCTTTCTCAAATAATCGAGACCAGCCTTGATCGTGTCCCTGGTGACACTCATCCGGGAGGTCCCTACCTTCCGCTTTCTGGTGCAGAACCGGCAGTACATGGCGCACTGAGAAGTGACCAGGAAAAGGGCCCGGTCAGGGTATTTGTGGACAAGATTAGGGACAGGGCTCAAATTCTCTTCATTGAGCGGATCCTCCATGCTTGCGGTATCATTAAGCTCCTCTGTATCCGGAATCGCCTGCCTCCAGATTGGATCCCCCTTCTCCCGAATCAGGTTGAAATAATAGGGATTCACCCTCATAGGATAGAGAGAGACGACCTGTTCCAGTCCGGCCGGATCAATACTGAATCTGTCTGCCAGTTGGCCAGGGGTTACAACACTTTTTTTCAGAGAGTTCTGCCAGCGGGTCATTTGATTTCACAAACCAGTGTCCGTCCAGAAATGTTACATTTCCGGACGGAGGGGTCGGGGGTCAGGGGTCGGGGATCAGCAAAAACAACAAAAAAAATCAATCCATTACCCTCCCTGCCCCCTAAGCCCCAAAAGGGCCATTTATGGATGGACACGAACCGGTAGTCTGACGGGCAGCATAAACAAGAAGGTTTTCCCTGTAACTTCCGAAACGGGAGGAGAGGCCCATTTCCTGAAGGCGTTTCAGGTTTTCTTTGTACAATTTGGCAAGCTGATCGGGATCAAGCCCTTTTGAAACATCATAATCAAGGACCTTGTCAAAGGTGTTCCCATAAGGCTTTTCACGGATCGCGGTGATCGAAAATTTATCAGGATTTCTATGAATCAGGGAACCGTGGGTCAGCATGAATTTGCCCTTGGAGAGCGCATGAATATTTGCACTGTTTCGATCCAGAAAATCAAAGGTCAAAAAAAACTCTTCCTCTGTCTCGGTCGGGAAACCGAACATGATAAAGGCAAGGTTCATGATTCCGGCCCTGCCGGATTCCGCTAAAACCTTTTCCATATCCTTAACGTTGGTACCCTTGCGCATGAGATTCAACACACGCTGACTCGCCGACTCCACCCCCCATAGAATGACCCGGCAGCCGGACCTGTGGATCTCTTTTAGAAGCGGGCCGTCGAATTTAGACACCGGTTTTGCATAGGCGCCGTAGTAGATACCCATCTCTTCATCAATAAGTCTGCCTGCAAGTTCGCAAAAACGGTCCTCGGGAATCATCTCATCGTAAAAATAAAAATATTCCGCCTGATACCGCTCCTTAAGCGCCCTGATATGACGGATGCATTCATCGATTTCAAGTGTGCGGAATTCAAGGTAGGTGTGATGATGCGTGCAGAATGCGCATCTTGCCCAGGGGCACCCCCTGGAGGTGAGAAAAGGAAGGACAACTACAGGGTTTATATAATCCTTTAAGTCAAAATCATCAAAATCAGGTTCAGGGATCTGATTCAGATCAGAAATCATCTCAACAGGATTAATCCGTACATCACCGTCCTTCTGCCAGATCAGGTTGGGAACATTGGAAAAATCACTTGATCCTATATTCTCACACAGGCCGTGGAGCGCGATCTCCCCTTCACCCGGAATGAGAAAATCGAATAACCTGGTCAAGTCCAGAGAGAGTTCCTTTTTATCAATCCTGCAATCCCATTTCTCCACAAACAGTCTTTCCGGATGAACCATTACCCCGAATTTGGCTCCACCCAGAACGATTTTTGTCAGGCGCCTCTCCCTGATCATCTTGGCAAAAAGCGCTGCAAACACCATCTGATGATCAAAAAGGACCGAAATTCCGGCCAGATCAGGCTCAAACTCCAGTACCGGCCGGACAATTTCCTCAAACAACCCCTTTATTTTATCCGGGATAGAAAGCCCGAACAACCACCTTTGCGCCATTTCGGACATAAAGGTGTTAAATATATTTTCAAAACTCTGAAAAACGGTTGCCCAGTGGTGATAGAGCTTGAGATCAGGACCGCCCCGGTCCCAGGATTTAAGAAATTCAACCGCTTCCCTGACCCTTATTGCGGTGGTCTCCTCATCCCAGTTGTAGAGCCTGATTCCGACAACTCCATCCTGAACGGCCTTTAAGGCAGTGGAATAATAGGCGAGGTTAAGATCAAAATTTCTAACCTGGATCAGGGAACTCTTATTTCTCAGATATGAAGCAAGAACGGCAGGTCCCAGCGGAGGGCTGGTAGGCCTGATGTATGGCGGTGTAATTATCGCACATTTCATATACTGTGAACCGTTACTATAAGGTGCCGGGATTTATCACCCTACAATCCAGACGGCTACCTTTTCAGCTCTGGCCAGGACCCGATCAGAGACCCCCTTGAATATACCCTTGTTGATATTGCCCCCGCGGCGCCCCATGACTATGGTGCCTAAATCATCGAGCAGGGCCTGCCGGACAATCTGACGAGCCGGACCAATGCCTGTCCTGGTTTCAAGACTGTGTATC
>DAOVYS010000013.1 GCA_030635485.1 Pseudomonadota bacterium
GTCGGGCACCTTGATCACGTGCAGATGCGGTGCTGGGGAACGTTTACCCGACTACTGCTATATCCACGGCCGGGCGCAGGGTGGGGCATGTTGCAATGGCCTTGTGGATATAGTGTGTTTTAAACGCTTCAATCAGTTTTTCGTCGGTCGGAGTGCCCTGGTCATAGGAGACAAGGGCCTGCTGATGCAGGATATAGTCGAAACGAGGGCCCCATTTTCTGGTCCCGAGGCGTGCTGTGGTGGAGCAGTTGTCAACCATGAATGCCACCCCCTTGTAATGCATGAAGGGATTTAAAGAGTCAACAGCTTCTATCACGGATTCGTTGCAGACTTCGCTAAGACAGTGGCCTTTTTCGATCAAAAGATCGATCTGCGCCATCATTACGGCGCAGTAAATGCCGGCAGTGAACGGATTCACGACAATTTGCGCATCGCCTCTGGCGGCACGGACCTTTTCTCCCACCTTCCACATCCGCGTTCCATCGATTTTACCCATGGGGAACCGGCTGAAGCGTGAACCCGCCATGATGACACTGCGGATCTCATTGCCGCCGGCCACCTCTTCGTATATTTCGAGCAACTGGTCAAAAGCAGGACCGTATGCAAGTGAATAGATCCTTTCAAAGACCTTTTTTCCATTGTCGTCGAGCTGTTCATATACTCTAAGAATGCCGTCATGGGAAATGGTCCGGCTGATCGGGCCAGTGACATTTTCCACGGAAGCTGTGAAGGCATCTTCTTCGCTCATACCCTCTTCCATGACATAGCGGCGGTACAATGTCCCCACGATGCCGTGGACCGCGCCCAGAAGAATGCCACGCTCTCCAAAGATGTCGCTTCGGTATTCGTGGTCCAGTGTTGTCATGAAGATGAAGGGTGCGCCGAGGGCCACTGCCCATCCAAGCGCCAGGTCGGTTGCACGGCCGTCCACGTCCTGTTCCACTGCGAAACTTGTATTGATGCCGGCTCCGTTGACCTCTTTTCCCTGGACATACAGCCGGCGAACGGATGGCCCCATGCCTTTGGGACATACGCCGATTACGTTGATGTCGGCAGGAAATGATTTACCGATGCTCTTTAAGTAGCCCAGCAGGAATCCGTGGGACAGTCCCAGTGTGGACCCGCTTTTTAAATTGTCGAAGATCTTCTCGTAATTATCAGCCTGGGCCGCGTCGGATATCAGAAGGATCACCATGTCTGATTCGCCTATTACCTGGTACATCTCTCCCATGGTCCCGCTTTCTTCGGTAAATCCCGCTTTTTTAGCATCGGCCATGGAAGAGCTGTTTGCCCTTAGTCCGATCTTGACCTTGACATCGGTCCCTTCAAGGGAATCCCGCAGATTCTGGGCCTGAGCCGGTCCCTGGGAGCCCCAGCCGATCACGCCGATCTGGTTTATTCCTTGGAATGCCTTTGTAAGCAGCGGAAATTTGTCCCGTCCGCCCTTGACGATCATTTCTTCCGTATCTGCAAGTTTGATGGTCTCGGTCTCAAAGACCTCTGTTGTAAATGTTGTTTTCATTAGATAAATTCCTCCTGAAAAATATCCTGTCCGGAAACGAAAAAATATCTGCGTCAGGTCCGGATCATTATTCTAAATAATGATCCGGACCTGACGCAGATATTTAAAATGGTCAGAACTTCTTGTCGGTTTGTAAGCGATCACGGGGTGGGAAAAACCGCCGGATCGCCCTCTTAACATGTAAGCTTACTAAAAATCTTCAAATTCGTCGTCAAACGGGATTACATCCTCGGCCCTTGTTTTGTCGTCCCTGCCGGCCTGATGCACTTCGCCGGAGTCCAGTAATGTCAGTAATTGCTCTATAGAGCTTCTGAGCTCTTCAGCCTTTCTTGCCAGTTCCTGTGCCGAGGTTGAGTTGTTGTCGGTGTGTCTGGCGTTTTCAGCTTCCGCAACAACGGCGAACCCTCTTGCCTCCCTATGAAGCGCTGCAGAATAGTTACAGTCTGGTGATTTTAGCTATATTCGGCATCACGCTGAATAGTTACAAAAAAATAATATTAGCAAAAAAGGAACATGAAATCCAGACGAAAAAAATAAAAAAGTCGAGTCAACCCAACCTGCGGAAAAATTAATTTCCGGATAAACGCGTAATGCATCCGTTCCCAGGAATCAGGACCGCCCTGCGGAGTTTTTGCACACCGGGTGATGTCTCGGGCAGAAAACAGACATACCCCCCATTCTCATTGTGCGTTAACCCGGTTTCTTTCAAGGCCTGACCGGAGAATTGGATGAATACGCCTTTTTTTAAGAATTCCTCGCGGGTCTTGTAGGAAAAATATGGTTCAAGATTCTGGGGCAGTTGTTTTCGCAATGTGTTACGGATTTCGCCCAGGGGAGGTGATGGAAAATAGTCGGGCAGAAACCTGTGGCCGCTTCTGAACCAATCGAATATAAGCAGTTCTTGGAGCAGATCCCTGTCAGGCCTTTTGTCCACCAGCTCAAAGAGTAGGCTGGTCATGAGCTTTTGTGTTCTTGCAGCCTCGAAAAATCGGCTGGCCAGACATTTTTTCAGCAGAGTATTAAAAAAAGCAAAAGGGTCATCTTCCATTCGTCGTACATAATCAAAAAAGGTCCTGAAAAACCGGTTGTTGAAAAAGGCCTCCACGCATTCGCCAAACCAGTACAGGCGGCTTACGGTTTCGTGGTTCATCCGGTGAGTCGCAAGAATCTGGTATGGAGGCTGGGAGCACCGGACCATTTCGAATTCCTCCATTGATTGTTCAATCGGAGTGCCCGGCAGGATCTTTAAGAGCCCCATCTGTATGTAATGGGGAAAGACCGAAAATAGATCGTTGAATGACTTTCTGAATGTGTTTTGCGTTTCATGGGGCAGTCCAAGGATCAGATCCACATGAATGTGTATGTTGTCCAGACTGATAAGTCTTCTGATGTTTGTAAGAGCCGTTTTTAGGTCCATGACTCTGTTAATGGCGCTTAATGTCAATGGGTTTGTGGATTGAATGCCGATTTCAAACTGAAACCGTCTGTCCGGCATGGTCTCAAGGAAGCTGAACATCTCTTCATTAAACCGGTCAGGGGCGATTTCAAAGTGAAACGTGGTATCGCCCTTTGTCGTGGAAAGGAATTGCCATATTTGCAACGCTCTATTTTGATCAGCATTGAATGTACGGTCCACGAACCGGATGATCATGGGTGAGTGTTTAAGTATTTCACCGAGTTCCTCCATGACCTGGCCGGCATCTTTGCACCAAAATCCTTTTTCAACAGATGAAAGACAGTAGGTGCATGAAAAAGGACACCCCCTGGATGATTCGTAATACACGGAGCGGTTTTTTAATTCTCTGGAAAAATCTTTGTCTTTATATGGGGATGGGAAATGGTTGCCTCGTTCGGCTATATATTCCGATCTAAGCCGGTCATCCATAAGGTCCTGGTAAAAAGAGGGCTCAACTCCCTCGATTTCTCCCCTTACTATGGTACATCCGGAGGGCAGGTCATGATCCGGCATAAACGTAATCTGAGGTCCGCCGAGAATTATGCGCGTATCCGGAAGTATCCGTGCAAGATCTTTTACCAGGCGTGTTACGTAATTATAGTTCCAGATGTATACGGAAAAAAAGAGATAATCGGGCCTGGAGTCGGAGATACGGATCAGGGTAGAGAAATAGGGGTCGTTTATGGTAAACTGATGCAAAGTGATGTCAGGCGCTAAAATGTGTTTTTCAAGTTCATTGCGGACGTAAAACAGCGCCGGGCAGGAGTGGGTATATCGTGCGTTAAGTGCAATGAGTTTTATTTCCATTAGTGATTTTTGTTGACTGTGTTATTAATGTACGCCTATCCATAAATGACCCTTTTAGGGATCAGGTATCAGGGGCCAGGGTAACGGAGTAATTTTTTGTTATTTTTGCTGATCCCCGACCCCTCTGTCCGGAAATACCATTTCCGGTCAGATACTTACTATCCATCATGACACTACATGACGAAGAAAGAAAAATTGAGTTCAGCCGATTACTGGCTGATATTTCAGAATATTTTGTAGATATTCCAGCGGAGTGTCCCTACGGTCTGGGCTTTACCGCCTTATACAGGCAGGCGTTCTTTACCTGTCTGCCGGATCCGATAATGGAATCTTTCCTTGTTGCCGGATTCCGAAGAAACGGCAACAGCCTTTACAACATGGCTTGCCCTGAATGTAAAGGCTGCGTCTCGCTTCGAGTCGATTCCGTGAAATTTAAGCCCAACAGGAATCAAAAACGTGTTTTGCAGCGGAATCAGGACGTAACAGTCGAGTTAGGGCCGGTTTGTATTACTGATGAGAAGATCGATCTCTTAAACCGTTTTTTTTCTTTCAGATATTCCAGGGCCGCAGGTGCGGCCGAGGAGTATTACAATGGTTTTTTCTTAAATTCGTGTACCCGGACATGTGAAATCAGATATCGGACCGAGGATAGGCTGATCGGGGTGGCTGTCGTTGATTTGGGCAGTAGCTGGTTAAACGCAGTCTATTTTTTCTTTGATCCGGATGAAGGCGGCCGCAGTCCGGGTACATTCAATATTCTCAATATAATTGATTTATGCCGGAGGCAGGGAATCGGTTACGTCTATCTCGGCTATTGGATAGAAAATGTCAGGGCAATGAGTTATAAGGCAAATTTCAAGCCTCACGATCTGCTTTGCGACGGGCAGTGGAGTAGGAATTATGAATTATGAATTCCTAATTCGTAATTCATCCCCCCTGATATTCTTCAATAAGGCTATTCTTTTCGTCCAACTCCTTTTTTAATTTTACGTTTTCCTGGGTAGTGTATCTCAGACGTTCCGCAAGGACCTCGGCAAAGAGCCGGAAGATAGTGTAGCTGAATGCCAGGTGTTTCCTTTGTGGCTTGGCTTGCATTAGTGAGGCATCCACACTGAGCACGAGCGTTTTCGTCATAGCCTGAATGGTGGCGCATCTTGGGGAATCATCCACCACACCCATTTCTCCGAAGAGGTCGCCGCTTCTGCGCAGGATATCAATTATCTTCCCTGCCTTGATTATTTCGACTTTGCCTGAGATGAGAAAGTAGATAGATTGATCGTAATCCCCTTCCTTGATAATTGTCTCGCCGTCTTCATACTTTATAAGTTTTCCCAGATCAAGAAACGACAGCAGATCATCATCTGAAAAAAACGAAAATTTTTCGATATTTTTCAACAGGTTCAGTACAGTCTGGTTATCCTTGACATATGCTGCATTTTTCATTTGCAGTATTCCTTTTCCTGTTCAGGGTTTGTCGAATCAAAGGTAAATTGAGAATAAAATTATTTTATCATTTGTGGCCATAAAAGGCAAGGTTGGATGAGATGCCTGTGATCGTGATATGGCAACTGGTTTTCGGTCCAGCGGTTATTGCTGAACTGGGCGGAAGCAAGTTGCAAAGTGTGCTCATAATGCTTAACATTAGCGGAATTGTTTTCAGGAAGATATTTAAGGTACGGAGTTATTTGGAACTTTGTGCCTGACTGGCTAGCCCTCATATGAAAGTAATTCTTGCAAAAAAAGCCGGTTTCTGCATGGGTGTCCGCCGCGCCGTGGAGACCACATTGGATCTGGTTCATAAGGAAGCAGGCAGTATCACCACATTAGGGCCGTTGATTCATAACCCCCAGGTGCTTGACCTGCTTTTCGATCAGGGAGTGACGATCCGGAATGATATACCTGAAAAGATTTCCGGCACGGTAATCATCAGGGCTCATGGGGTTTCACCTTCCATGAAGGAGAGGCTTAAAGAGTCCGGAGCAAGGGTGAAGGATGCTACTTGTCCTCGCGTGGTCAAGGTGCAGGCCATTATAAAAAAATATGGGTCCGACGGCTATGCAACCGTCATTGTCGGGGATCGTAACCATGCCGAGGTTGAAGGCTTGATGGGGTTTGCCGGGCCGTCCGCATTCGTGGTCAGCAACAGGGAAGATGTCGGCAAACTCGAACTGCCGGGTCCTTACATCATTGTCAGCCAGACTACCCAGGATGAGGAATCATTTGATGTGATAAGCCGGATGATCACAGGCCGTTTTCCGGGCGGACGGGTCTTTAACACCATTTGCGATTCAACTCACAAACGCCAGGAAGAGGTGCGAAACCTCTGCAGCCGGGTTCAAGCTATGGTCGTAGTGGGCGGTCGGTTCAGTGCAAATACCAAGCGGCTTGCTGAAATTGCCGAGGGAATGGGTCGAAAGGTCTTTCTCGTGGAAACCGAGGAGGAGCTGAAAAGGTCGGAGCTTGCTGAATTTGACATTGTTGGCGTTACTGCGGGTGCATCCACGCCTACCTGGATGATCAACAGAGTCGTGCGGATGCTGGAATCAATACCCGGACGTGGTGAGGGAATAATACGGCCTTTTTTTTACAAGTCGTTGTGGTTGCTTCTTTCAACCAATATCTACGTGAGCCTTGCCGGAGGTCTCCTTGTTTATACCTGTGGCGTGCTGCAGGGCATCAAGATCGGTTCGGAATATTTTTTTATCGCCTTTGGATATCTGTTTGCCATGCACAACCTTAATCGTTTTATGGATCAGAGGTCGAAGAAATTCAATGATCCTGTTAGAGAGCAGTTTGTTAACCGCTACCGGAGTTCCCTTTTCTTTCTCGCGGTTCTGGCCCTTGTGAGCGCTCTGTTTATGGCCTTTATGCAGGGAATGCACCATTTTTTCATGATTTTCTGCATGAGCCTTTTCGGTATCCTTTATAGCGTTCGCTTTATTCCGAAATCCATCTCTCATGTGGTAAAGGTGAGGGGGCTAAAGGAGATTCCAGGGTCAAAGACACTGTTTGTCGCAATGGCATGGGCGTTTGTTATTGTGCTGATTCCCACCTGGGATAAGATATCGTTTTTAAGTCCTTCAAACGTGGGCGCATTTATTTTTATTCTGCTTCTGGTGTTTATCAGAAACGCGCTTTTTGATGTGTTTGAGGTGCAGGGAGACCGGATCGTGGGAAAAGAGACACTGCCTGTCTTTATAGGCGAGAAAAAAACAATCACGCTGCTTCATCAGATCACGCTATTCCTTGTTCTGATGCTTCTGCTCTTTCCTCTTGCGGGCTGGATGTCCTCCACGGGATTCTGGTTGATCCCCGGTGTATTTTATCTCATAGGCCTGACTTATCTATATGAGAATGGTCATCTTATCCAGGGGCCCAGGTTGGAGTTTTGTCTGGAATCCGCATTCTGGCTGATGGCCGGTCTTGGGTGGATCGGCGGCTTTTCACGTTTTATGCTCACGTAATTAGTGCCTGTTTGGAAATGTAACATTTTTGGGACGGGAGGTCAGGGGTCAGGGATCGAGGATTAGGGTAACGGATTGATTTTTATGTTGTTTTTGCTGACCCCTGACCCCTGACCTCTAAATTCCAAAAGGGCCATTTATGGACAGACACTAATTATAGAAAAATAGGGCGATATTGGTCGGTTCAGGCTAATATTATTCTCTTGCAGACTTTAAACGTATTGTGATTGTCGGATCATAATTTGGAGTAACTATGCTCGGCTGGTTTAAAAAAAAATTAAAGAAACTCGGGATAGGAAAAAAGGAAGAAGAAGTCCTCGCACCTGAAGAAATTATTCAGGATGCTCAGGAGGTGGAAGCGGAACCTGAAGCGCCTTGTGTGGAGACGGATCAGGCCGAAGAGCCGGTTGATGTTGTGCTGGAAGCGCCTCCGGATGCCGGACCCTTGCCCGAAGAAATAGTGGCGGCGGAAGATGAGGCTCAACCCTGCGCTGAAGAACCGCAAGCTGTGCAGGAAGAGCCTGTTGTCAAAAAGGGCATGTTCCAGCGGCTAAGGGCGCGGCTTTCCAAGACAAGGGATTCTTTTGTAAGGCGCGTTGATGCGCTTTTTTTAGGCAAGCGTGTAATTGATGATGAGCTTTTAGATGAGCTTGAGGAGATTCTGATTACGGCTGATCTGGGAGTCGGGACGGCCCAGGATCTTATTGATGATGCAAGGAGCCGTGTTGCGAGAAAGGAGTTGAGTGATCCGGCAACCTTGAAGGCGGCGATAAAGGAAAAGATTTTAAGTTACCTTTTGTCTGTGGACAGACCTGCTGAACTTGTCATGCCGGAATCCGGCCCGTTCGTGATCATGGTCGTTGGTGTAAACGGGGTCGGCAAGACGACAACCATCGGTAAAATGGCGCATAAGTTTGTTAAATCCGGTCAGAGCGTACTGCTGGTCGCCGGGGACACCTTCAGGGCCGCGGCGGTTGAGCAGTTGCAGATCTGGGGTGAGCGGGTAGGAGTGAATGTGGTTTCCCAGAAGAGTGGGGCGGATCCTTCCTCTGTTGTCTATGATGCAATCGATTTTGCGACTAATCGCAATTTTGATGTAATTATCATGGACACGGCAGGTCGTCTGCACACAAAAGTCAATCTCATGGAAGAACTCAAAAAGATCAAGCGGGTAATGGGCAAGAAACTTCCCGGCGCGCCCCATGAGATAATGCTTGTTCTTGATGCAACAACCGGCCAGAACGGCATTTCACAGGCCCGGCTTTTTGACGAGGCAGTTGGCATTACCGGCATTACTTTGACCAAACTCGACGGAACGGCAAAGGGCGGTATAGTTGTCAACGTGTGCCACGATTTTAATATTCCCATCCGATTTATCGGCATTGGCGAGAAGATGGAAGACCTTCGAGATTTTGACCCTAACGAATTTGTGGAGGCCCTTTTCGGAACCGGAGAAAACGGTTCCTCTTGAAGCTTCCGAGTTCAAAGGTTCAAAGGTTTATTTGATCGGAATTTTTCCTATTCAACCTTGAACTCCTGAACCCTGAACCCTGAACCCTGAACCCTGAACCCTGAACCCCTGAACCCCATGCAATATCGTCGACATGAGCGGCCCGGCTGTAGCGGCTGTTTTCTTATTCTCATCCTCGGGCTTCTTCTCTTTGGCGGAGCGCCGCTTTTTCTTAAGTTTGTCGGCATGATGTTCTTTGGCGGTTTTTTCGCGCTCTTTTCCGTTATGGCCGCGTTTTGGGGATTCAGCTATTACATCAGGCGCCGGGTTAGCGAATATGAGCGGTCGCAGAGTGAAAGTCACAACACATTTGTCTTTCTCCTTATTAATATTTTGATCAAAATTGCACAGTTCGACAATGTCATAACCAGGGAAGAGACAGACACCATTTACAGATTTTTTCAACACAACCTCAATTACTCCTATAACCAGTTACTTTGGGTCAAGGAACTTATAAAGGAGGCATGTGAAAGGAGTGTTGATCTTGAGACACTGTTGACTGAGTTCAAGGGTGAATTCGCATACGAACCCCGTCTTATCCTGGTGGAATTGATCTACCAGGTCATCTTCACCCAGGACCGGGTTCCGGAGCAGCAACTTGACCTTGCCCAAAAGATAGCAGGTTTTCTCGAAATCTCGGCCTATGATCTCCAGGCCATTCAGAGCAGGTATTTTGCGCGTTACAGACAACCTGTGGCTGATGAAGATCGTTATTACCGGACTCTGGGACTGAATCCCGGGGCCGGGAGGGATGAGGTAAAGAAGGCCTACCGCGAATTGAGCATGAAATATCATCCGGACAAGGTAGTCCATCTGGGCGAGGAGTTCAGAAAAGTGGCTGAAGAGAAAATGAAGGATCTGAACGCGGCGTATCAGTATTTAAAAAAGAAGATGGAGTAAGGACATGACCGTTTCAAAGAAGATGGTTGATTTTTCAAAACGCGCCTCATGGATACGCAGGATGTTTGAGCAGGGCGCTAAGTTGAAGGCGCAGTTCGGGGCTGAAAATGTTTTCGATTTCAGCCTGGGTAATCCGGATCTCAGGCCACCGGAGCAGTTTTACCGCACCATTCGCTCTCTTGCCGCGGAAGAGGGGCAGGGGCGCCACGGTTATATGCCGAATGCGGGTTATCCTGAAGTCAGGGGTAGAGTGGCTGCGCAGGTTTCATCTGAACAGGGTGTCATTGTTTCCAGCGAGGAACTCCTCATGACCTGCGGGGCTGCCGGAGCGCTGAACGTGGTCCTTAAGGCGTTGCTCGATCCAGGGGATGAGGTGATAATTCTTGCCCCGTTTTTTGTAGAATACAATTTTTACGTTGATAATCACGGCGGGATTACAAAAATTGCGCCCACAAGATCGGATTTTGACCTTGACGTAAACGCTGTTGATGCTGCAATCACGGAAAAGACCAAGGCGATTATTGTCAACAGCCCCAATAACCCCACCGGACAGATCTATTCGTCCAAATCCATGGCAGAACTGGGCCGGGTCCTCGAGTCCGCGGGGAATAAACACGGTACAACCATCTATCTGATAAGCGATGAGCCTTACCGGAAGATAGTTTATGACAATCACGATGTGCCGAGCATCTTTAAGGCATATAAAAACAGCATTGTTGTTTCGTCTTATTCCAAGGATCTTTCTCTTCCCGGTGAGCGGATCGGCTACCTGGCCGTCCATCCTGAGATCGATGAAAAAGCGTTGCTTGTTGAAACATTGACTCTTGCCAACCGGATACTGGGTTTTGTGAATGCTCCGGCCCTTATGCAGCGGGTAGTGGGGGAATTGCAGGGATTGACAGTGGATAGCGGGATTTATGCCGGGAGGCGTGAGCTCTTCTGCAGAATTCTTGGTGATGCGGGTTATGATTTCGTTCCCCCAAAGGGGGCCTTTTATATATTCCCCAAATCCCCCATGGAAAGCGATGTGGATTTTGTGGCAATCCTTCAGCAACATAAGATACTGGCTGTTCCGGGTCTCGGTTTCGGTCAGCCCGGATATTTCAGGTTGGCCTTTTGTGTGGAGGATGACGTAATCGAACGATCCGCCGATGCCTTTAAAAAGGCAATGGATGCGGCTTTAAGCTAGAGGGGTCGGGGTTCAGGGGTCAGGGGTCAGGGTACGAATTGATTTTTTGTTGTTTTTGCTGGCCCCTGATTCCTGAACCCCGACCCCTGAACAAACACATACCTTGAAGATACTCATACTCGAACCCTATTACGGAGGGTCTCACAAGGCCTTTATTGAGGCCCTTCGGCTGAATCTCCCTTTTGATTTCGACCTTCTTACACTGCCGGCCCGTAAATGGAAGTGGCGGATGCGGCTGTCTGCGCCCTATTTTGCTGAAAAGCTTCATGAAATAGGAGAATATGACTCCATCCTGTGCTCAACTTTTGTTGATGTAGCTACCTTTAGGGCCCTTGCGCCTTCCTGGGTCTGTAACGTGCCGGTCCTGACATACTTTCATGAGAATCAATTCGCCTATCCTGTGCAGTCGGAAGATGAAAGAGACTTTCATTTTGCCCTGACGAACTACACCACGGCTCTTGCATCGGACCGGATCGCCTTTAATTCTAGATACAATCTTGATTCTTTTCTTGAAGGTGTTTCAGGGATCTTGAAAAAATCTTCTGACATGAAATTGGTGGACCAGGATAAGGCGATCCGTGCGAAATCCATGGTTCTGTATCCTGGAATGGATTTTTTAGAGATAGATGAGGAAAAGGAAAAACAGGGGGAAGATCTTCCCGTCATCGTGTGGAACCATCGATGGGAGCATGACAAGAATCCTGAAGCGTTTTTTCATGCGCTTTTTGAAATGGACCGGCATGGCGAGGAGTTTGGTCTGATAGTGCTGGGCCAATCCTTTTCCCGTGAACCTTCGGTATTTGAAGAGGCGCGGCAGAGGCTTGACCACAGGATTATCCATTTTGGTTACGCTGAACCTAAAAGAGAGTATGTCAAATGGCTCAAACGGGGTGACATAGCGGTCTCTACGGCATCCCACGAATTCTATGGGATGGCGGTGATCGAGGCGGTGCGGGCAGGTTGCCGGCCGCTCTTGCCTGCTCGCCTTTCCTATCCGGAATGATTCACCAGTGATTTTTTGTATGATGACACCGAGTTGGCATCGAGACTTATATCGGAATTAAAAAAGGGGCGTCTTTCTTCAAAAGAGGCGATCAGTATGACGGAAAAATTTTCCTGGGCACGTCTTACGGAAAAATACGAGGAGTGGTTCATGGGGAGATAGATTCATGTTGACAAGCCTGAGAGGGCCATTTTAAAATTAAAATTTGTTGATTTGCCACTAGAGGTTAAAGGTTAGAGGTTAGAGGCTAACAGCTAATAAACTCCATAAGGAGGGCGTTGCACGGATGAATAAGGATGTATGTCATGTTATGTTGAAAAAGAGTCTTCTGACACTATTTCCCCTTATATTCTGTTTTTTCCTGGTATGCGGCGTTAACAATGTGGCGCAGGCAACCGGAGGGGATGATCAACAGATTGGTTTTAGTGACGAAGCGGGGCCGTTTCCCAGGCTGGAAGTGGATTCATTACACCAGGATTACGGTGAGGTGATAAGGGGTGAAAAAATCATCCATTCCTTTATTATTCGGAACCAGGGAGAGGGAGACCTGATAATAAAGAAGGCAAAGCCCGGGTGAGGCTGCTCGGTTGCCCGGTTTGACCGGGTTATCCCTGCCGGTGGCGAGGGAAAAGTCATACTGGAGATCAAGACAGGCAATCTCAAGAACAAAATTGCTAAAAGTGTTATCATTGTTTCCAATGACCCTGAACGTCCGAATCTGAAACTGAAATTGACTGCAACAGTAAAAGATCTGTTCAAGATCGAGCCTGCCGACTATTTCAGGATAGACATCGTCAAGGGAGATGTCTGGGCGGAAGAGGTCAAGTTTTTTTCAGTAACCGGAAAACCGTTCAAGATTACGTCGATTCGTACTCCGAATGACCACTTTTCAGCTGATTTTGAACCCATCAGTGGAAAAAGCGGGGACACTCCCGGATATTTGATCAGGCTGTCTATGTCATCCGACATACCGTATGGCCGTATGAGCGGGAAATTTCGAATCTTCACCGATCTTTCAAAAGTGGTCCAGGAGGTGCGGATTTCCGGGAAGATAAGGGGGCCGATTACATACTCTCCCGAAAGGATTCCTCTTTTTACTGATCATGCAAGACAGGGAGGCAGGAGTTCAGCAAAGGTCAACCTGACCCTGACAAGGGGCATGAGGTTTGAGATAACCGGCGTAAAAGCGACTCACAGTAGTATTGAGTCGGAGGTGACCACGGTTGAAGAGGGCAGGAAATATACGGTGACCCTTATCTGGTCTGGAAAGGAAAAGGTGACCGGGCGTATGAAAGGCGTTTTGACCATATCCACAAACCACAAGGATATGCCGCGGATTTCCATTCCCTACATTGTGATGAAAAAAGGAAAGGTCCTTTGAGATAGGGCTCTTCTTTACCCATAAATACTGTATTGGTACCCCCCGACAGGGGTGGAGTCGTATAGCCGGTGTGCTTCAGCCACCGGTAAACGGAATTTAGTAGATTTCGTCCTGAAGGGACGATGTTTTGATGGGGACCGGCCACGGGAAGGCGTCGTCCCTTAAGGACGAACCTCTGTGTGTACCCCATACCGGCGGCTGAAGCACACCGGCTATACGCCTTTCCCCTTTGGGGAATTACGGGTAAAGGGCAGAGCTGGGGGTATATGCAAAATAGTGGGTGTTCCTGAAAAGGAGCGACAAGTTTATGCCGTATAAGGATATTCTAAAAGAATTTCTCATCCTCCTGCCCTTGTCGGTAGCGGTTGCCTTTATGGTGAACCATTTTTCTCCCAGGGGCATCCCCTTTTTCGGCGAGTGGGATGTGTCAAAGGGCGTTATTACCGCGAAATCAAGGAACGATGTGGTTGTGCGGGAACTCGAGATCAAAGATTTTTTTGAGGCAAAAGAGATCTTTGATAGCGGAAATGCGGTCTTTGTTGATGCGAGGTCTCCCGACATGTACGAAGAGGCGCATATTGCGGGCGCCGTATCGATCCCGGCATATATGTTTAATGAATATATAATTGAGTTTACAGCCCTTTACCCTGTGTCTACTCCTGTGGTCACGTATTGCTCGGGAAGGGAATGTGAGGATGGTCACACGGTTGCCCAATATCTCATAGAGGAAGGTTATTCGGATGTAAGGGTCTTTATTGACGGATATCCGCTATGGTTTGAGAGAGGTTTTTCCGTTGAACCCTGAAGTTGAAAGGCTTTTGTATCACAGGCGGACCAGGCTTGTTGCGCGGTGGATTCTAGGGGGCACCTTTGTTTACGCCGCTTTGCACAAGATCGTTGATCCTGCCGGCTTTGCAAAGATTATTTACGGTTATTCGCTGTTCCCTGAGTATTCGATAAACCTAATTGCCATTATAACTCCCTTTTTGGAGTTTTTCCCCGGACTTGCTTTGATTCTGGGTATATATCTTAGATCAGCGGCTACCATCATAAGCTCTATGCTTCTCTCCTTTATAGTAATACTCTCCATAAACATTGCCAGGGGCCATGAGTTTGACTGCGGGTGCTTTTCAATTGGAGAAGCCGGTCATGCATCAGCGGTTGTTCAGCTTCTTGTCAGGGACATTTTTCTTTTTGTCTTCGGAGTATATGTGGTATTAATTGAGATATACACTCAACGCAAGAGCGTTTAACCATGAACCCTTTAACCTTTCAACCAGGTTTACGATGATTGTATTTGATCTTGCATGTGTTTGCGGCTATCAGTTTGAGGGCTGGTTTCAGTGCCGGGAGGAATTTGAGGCGCAGAGTAAGTCTCAAATGCTGCTATGCCCGGAATGCGGAAGTGATAATATACACAAGATCCTTTCACCGGTGGCGGCTGTGCGATCCGGTGCGTGTGTAAGCGAAGTGCCGGATGGTGCCGCCGGGTCGGCCGGAAATGAACGAATTGCATCCACACTCGCCAGACTGCAGGATTACGTGGTTAAGAATTTCGAGGATGTGGGAACAAAACTCGCGGAAGAGACTTTGAAAATGCATTACGGGGTTGAGAAGGCTCGGAACATCCGTGGAGTCGCCACGGAGGATGAAGAGAAAGTCCTCAAGAGTGAAGGAATAAAATTTTTAAAGATCCCGATGCCGGTCAAGGAGGAAGAACCGAATTAACCTCCCTCTATTCTCCTTTTTCAATCACATCGCTGAAGTTCTTATCCAGGAAACTGCATTCCAGTGGAGACAGATCGAATTTGATTTCAGCCTCCCTTATTATATCCTGTCTGCTTTTTTTAGGATCGGTCTGCACGATCTCACTGATCCAGCGAATCGTTTTTTTCATTTTTTCCCCTGATGGTTGAGTATTCGCGGCCGGTGCCATGCTTTGTCTCCTTTGTTTAGTGTTTGTTTTTTTTATTCTTCTTCAGTTACAGGTTTCAAGATGATTCCACCAAGCGGAGGAACCGATACCAGGACGTGATACTGGGCTTCCCCGAACGCTTCCTTAACCGGTTCCTTGAGATGGGTGGTTCCCACCCCGCTGCCGCCGAATTCCGTGGCGTCGGATGAAAAGATTTCCCTATATGTGACGTTTGACGGGACGCCCATTTTATAGTCATGTAACACTTGAGGCGTGAAATTCAACAGGCAGACCAGGTGATCTTCAGGGTTCTTGGCAAAGCGGGCGAATACGATAATGCTGTTGTCAACATCCTTAAAGTCCATCCATTTGAAACCATCATCGGAGAAGTCGACTTCCCAGAGTGCGGGGTTCGTCAGATAGAGGTTGTTTAGGTGTTTTACATACTGCTGCAATTGGCGGTGTTTCCCATCCTTTTCCACCAGATGCCAGTCAATGCTCACCTTGCAGTACCATTCCGAGACCTGGCCGAATTCGCCGCCCATAAAGAGGAGTTTTTTGCCGGGATGTGTCCATTGGAGAAAGAAGAGAAGCCTGAGGTTGGCAAATTGCTGCCACCTGTCACCCGGCATTTTTGAAAGCAGAGAGTTTTTGCCGTGGACCACCTCGTCATGCGACAGAGGAAGGATGAAATTTTCAGAGAAGGCATATAGCAGTGAAAATGTGAGGGCATTGTGATGATGTTTTCTGTAAATCGGGTCTTTTGTAAAGTAGTGCAGCATGTCGTTCATCCAACCCATATTCCACTTGAAACCGAAACCGAGGCCGCCGGCATCAGCAGGTTTGGAGACGCCGAAAAAGCTTGTGGACTCCTCTGCTATCATCATGATGTCAGGGAAATGGTCGTATGCTATGCTGTTTAAATGCCTGATAAATTCAATGGCCTCAAAATTTTCTTTTCCTCCTTGAATGTTCGGCACCCATTCACCTTCTTTGCGCGCATAGTCCCTGTATAGCATGGAAGCCACCGCGTCCCACCTGAGTCCGTCAATATGGAACCTGTCAAGCCAGAACAGTGCGTTTGAGATCAGGAAGTTGCTGACTTCCTTGCGGCCGAAATTAAATATAAGGGTTTCCCATTCAGGTTGTTCGCCTTCCTTTGGGTCGTGATGCTCATACAGGGCGGTTCCGTCGAACCGGCCGAGGCTGTGTCCGTCTGTTGGAAAGTGTGAGGGGACCCAGTCCAGAAATACGCCGATATTGTTCTGGTGACAGCGGTCCACGAAACGCATGAAATCCTGTGGTGTTCCAAACCTGCTGGTCACTGCGAAATATCCGGTTATCTGGTATCCCCATGATTCATCGAGCGGATGCTCCATGATGGGCATAAGTTCGACATGGGTGAAGCCCATTTCCTTGAGATATGGAATAAGGTGATCGCCCAGTTCTTCAAAGGTGAGAAATCTGGTGGGGTCTCCCGGATCCCGATGCCATGATCCCGGATGGATTTCGTATACGGAGATAGGGCTTTTATAGGGATTAACTTTTTTTCTGTCGGCCATCCAGCGATTATCCTGCCATTCGTGACCACCGATGTCCCAGACTATGGAAGCGCTTTTAGGGCGAAGTTCGGCGTGGAACTGGAATGGGTCGGCCTTTTCAAGAATAAGGGATGTGCTTGTCCGGATTTCGAATTTGTATATATCTCCCTGTCGAATTTCAGGGATGAAGAGTTCCCACACGCCGGAATCCTGGATCATGCGCATCTGGTGAACGCGGCCGTCCCAGAAGTTGAAGTCTCCGATCACGCTTACCCGTCTGGCCGTGGGAGCCCAGACACGGAATATGGTTCCTGAAATATTGTCTATCTTGGTGGGATGGCAGCCCATTTTTTCATAAAGCTTGTATTGGGTTCCCATCTTGAAAAGGTGCTGGTCATACTCGGTCAGTTGTGGCAGGAATCTGTACGGATCATGAAATGTGCGGGTGAGACTTCCGTAATACGAGGCTTCGAATTGGTACAGGAAAGGCTCTGTTTCAGGATAATCTGAAATATGGATCTCAAAGACCCCCTCTTCCCTTATCCGGTCCATCTCCCGTCTTTTATCGCCTACGACCAGCATTACGGAGTCCGCATGAGGATGAAAGGCGCGAATAACCGCAGTTGAATGTTCCTTGTCGACATCATGCAGACCCAGAACCACGAATGGGTCATGATGGTCGGCTTCGATTACTCGGTTTAGTTCCTTTTTTAAATCAATCGGCATAATTTTTCCTATAGCAGCCCTAGTCCGGGCGGGAGTGTAATGGTATTATCCGGTAACGTGCAGATGCACCACCTGTGACCGTTTTTTTACACGGTAAGGGGGATAACCGTTGTCTGGTCGCATCGCACCGTGATCAGTTACATGTAGAGGTAGTTTAGCACAATTGAAAATGGAAATACTATATCTTTTTTATTTTCCCACCTAACCATTTTTTACTCAACTATTTGACGATATCTGTACAAGTAATCTGGTGTTTAGTTTGATCATATGATACAAAGGATGTGTTAAGGGATCTCAACTTTTAAAAAAATCATCTTATTGATGGGCCGCTATCCAGGTGAATGAGATGGAATCATTGCAGGGTCATTTTTTGATAGCTACGTCACAGATGCCTGATCCTCGTTTTAAGGAGCGGGTTATCTATATGTGCACGCATACGGATGAAGGGGCCATGGGCCTTACAGTAAACCAGCCGGTTCCGAATGTGACGCTGGCCGATATTTTTCGAAGCGCCAACCTCACTGTGCCGGACAGGTCGTTCCCTAATGTATACATGGGCGGTCCGGTAGAGATGGATACAGGTTTTTTTCTCTTTTCCTCGGAATACGAGCCGAAAAATTTTATCCGGGTAACTCCTACTGTCAGTTTATCACGGGACCCGGAGATCCTGCGTGAGATATGGAAAGGGCAGGGACCCGAGGAATTTATTTTTGCGCTTGGATATGCAGGCTGGGCGGCTGGGCAGCTGGAAGGTGAACTTATAATGAACGGTTGGCTAACTCTGCCGGCGGAAGATGAGGTCTTGTTCAACACGCCCGATGAATTCAAGTGGAAGAAGGCTGCCGACAGATTTGGTATCGATATTGCGTTATTTGGAGACGTGATAGGCACCGCGTGATCGGCGAATTTGTAGATTATTGCGCCCTTTGGGGCGCGTTTTTTTTTGATTTTGTAACAGTTCGGTGGTTTTAGCTATATTTCGGCATCACGCTGAATAGTTACTTGATTTTTTCAAAACCGGAAGCGTAAATATGAGTGAACAAAGCGAGATTTTTGTCTGTCAGGGGTGTGGCCACTGCTGCCACGGCAAGGCCACGGTCTCCCTTGACAAGGCCGACATTGAAAGAATGGTCTCATTTTTGAAGCTGCCGTTTGAGCAGGTGAAAGAGAAATATCTGCGTATTTCAGGTGCGATTGTCCAGATGAAGATCGTGGATGGCCACTGTATTTTCTACAAAGATGGCTGCACGATTCATCCCGGAAAACCTTGGCGTTGTTCAGAGTGGCCTCTTCATCCCAGTATTCTGACGGATGAGGCCAATTTTTCCGCAATCAGCGAATCGTGTGCCGGTATTAAGAAAGATTTGGGATATGAGGAGTTTTGCCGGAAATTTTCGGATTATCTTGGAAAATCCTGATGTTTTCTGTTGGTGGTTTTAGCAAAATGGTGGGCACAGCCCACACTACAAATCCATGGGTGATTCTGTAGGGTGGGCTGTGCCCTGGCCATACTCATAATTAAAATGTCAAGCACTACCATATCATCATGCGGATCAAAATCGTGTATCCTGGTAAGACCAGAGAGGGCTATATTCAGGCCGGGATTGATGATTTTATGAAACGGCTGAAACGGTTTACACGGCTTGATGCGCGAATAGTGAAAGATAAGCGCGGAAAGGGGAATGAATCCGAGGCAAGGATCAAGGAAGAGGAGGGAAAACGGCTTGTTGCCGCATTGGATGACGCTTCATTCGTGGTTGCGCTGGATAGCGCGGGCCGGCAGGTGAGTTCGGAAAAGCTTGCCGCTCTTATCAGCGGGTGGGAAAATCAGAACCGTAAATGTGTGTCGTTTGTTGTAGGCGGGGCGTTGGGACTGTCTCCTGAAGTCCTGAAACAGGCTGATATGGTGCTTTCCCTCTCAAAAATGACCTTCACCCATGAGATGGCCCGCCTGATTCTCTTGGAGCAGATATACAGGGCGTACACTATTAAGGCCGGAACGCGCTACCACAAATAAAACTTTTCAGAGGCGGAGCATCTGCACGTGATCAGTCCAACCGGTATAGGTGGGCTATTACCGGTCGGACTGATCACGTGCATCTGCACCACCTCTGAAAAGTTTACAGCGCAACAGGTCTTATTAACTTTTATGACATATATCCTGGGTAACCGATCACGGGGCAATAAACATCGTTGAAAAATCCTGTGACCCCTTACGGTTAATCTTTCGTCAGACGGATTTTACCTCTTTGACTTCAGGGATTTCGGCCTTGAGGATTTTTTCAATTCCGTGTTTGAGCGTCATTTGGGACATTGGGCATCCTTTGCATGCGCCTGTAAGCTGCACCTTGACTATTCCGTCATCCGTGACGTCCACAAGTATTACATCTCCGCCGTCTTTTTGAAGTGCAGGCCTGATCTCTTCCAGAACTTTTTGTATTTTGTCTCGCATGGTCAATCTCCTTTTTATGCACTCTATATAACTCTTGCGATGATTGCAAGCAACCCGTATAACCAGTATAATCCGTATTGTCATCTCCCAAGATTGAATAAAAGATCCCGAAAAAACAGGAGTACCATGCCAATGATCGAGCGCAGTAGCGGCATTATGATACATGTCACATCTCTCCCGGGAGATCACGGGATAGGCGACATGGGGCGGAATAGTCTTGATTTTATAGATTTTTTGTCAAATGCCGGCCAGCGTTACTGGCAGTTTCTTCCGGTTGGGCCGACCAGCATGGAATTCGGTAATTCCCCGTACATGAGCCTGTCAGCCTTTGCCGGGAATCCACTCTTGATCGACCCTGAGCAGCTTAGAGAAGCCGGACTTCTCTCTGATGCTGATTTTGCGGAAAAACCCGACTTTTCCGAGTATTTTGTGGAATTTGAAAAAGTAATTCCATACAAGGAGCGTCTCCTGAAAATCGCCTTTGAGCCATTTAAAAGGATGGGTGGCAGCCCTGAATTCGACCGGTTTTGTAAACAGGAGAAATGGCTCGATGATTACGCACTTTTTATGAGTTTGAGGGAGGAAAATGGTCAGCTTCCCTGGAATGAATGGGATCGATCAATCGCTCTTCGGGAAGAGGCGGCAATGAATAAGAGCCGGAAAGGGCTGGCCGGCCGGATTTTTTTCCATAAGTTCGTCCAGTTCTGTTTTTACGATCAGTTGGACAAGATGAGACAATACGCGGCGCGGAAAGGGGTTGTGCTGATCGGCGACATCCCTATTTACGTGGGGTGGGACAGCTCGGACGTATGGGAGAACCAAGAGTGTTTCAAACTGGACGAAAAGACCCTTCAGCCGACACATGTGGCTGGGGTCCCACCTGACTATTTCAGTGACACCGGGCAGCGATGGGGAAATCCCATTTACAGGTGGAAGACCAGGGACGGGCGCGTTAATATGCCCCTCTATTCGTGGTGGAGAGAGAGATTTGATGTCACGTTTAAAATTGTGGACATTGTGCGGATTGACCATTTCAGAGGGTTTGAGGCGTACTGGGAGATTCCTGCTAAGGAGAAGACCGCGGTCAAGGGAAGCTGGGTCAAGGGGCCTGGAATAGGTTTTTTTAGGAAGATGGCTGCCAATGTCGGTGATCTTCCCATAATTGCCGAGGATCTGGGCGTAATCACTCCGGAAGTGGAAAAATTGCGGGATGACCTGGGATTTCCAGGAATGAAGATACTCCATTTTGCCTTTGACTCTGACGACAAAAACCTGTACCTGCCGCACAATTATAA
>DAOVYS010000010.1 GCA_030635485.1 Pseudomonadota bacterium
AATGGAACAACTTCCTCTTCAAGAGCTTCCTCGGCCGGAGCCCCCATTTCCAATGGAACAACTTCCTCTTCAAGAGCTTCCTCGGCCGGGGCTCCCATTTCCAATGGAACAACTTCCTCTTCAAGAGCTTCCTCGGCCGGGGCTCCCATTTCCAATGGAACAACTTCCTCTTCAAGAGCTTCCTCGGCCGGAGCCCCCATTTCAAGGGGAACCGCTTCTTTCTCCACAGCACGTTCCGCCTCAGCCGGCTCTTCATCAAAAAATTCTTCCAGACGGTTGTCAATTTCACGGAAAGACTCTTCCTCAGAAAGTTCCGGAACAATTTCTTTTGTCTGTAAAGGAGGTGCGGTTTTATCCCCTTCCTGGGCAAGCAGGCCAAGATCCATCTTGGCCTGCAACTCATCAGCAAGCGAAGATGGTTGCTCCTCGTACATTTCCTCCATAGGAATTGAAGTCTCGGCGGCAGAAGGCGTCATGTCCAGCCCAACTACTTCCGTTTCCATCTGCTCTTCCATCTCTTCAACAACAAGAGCAGCGGGCATCTTGTCTTCCTCTACCTCGGGAATTGAAGCTTCCGCTTTTCTGCGCTTAGCCGCGGAAGAGGTCGCAATATCAAACTGCTCTTTAAGTTTTGTGTACTTTCTGAGTTCATCGGCTACGATCTCTTTTTTTTGCGACCTCGGCATATCTTTAGAGAGAACAATCTTTTCCAGATTGTTGTATACCGAATAAAGAAGTTTTACTGAATCAGGGTGGGCTCTTGCCTTTTTAGTTGCAATATACTGGCCCAATGCCCGGAGAATTTTTAGAAGCGCTGTAAGAATTTTATCGGCAGCCCAATCCTCTTCCAGTCTGTCTATCTCCTCTGCAAAACTCTGCATTGTCTGGTCGGTTATCTCCCAGTCAAGCGAGAGTACGACAGCCTTAAGATTCTTGATCGGTGAATCAATTTCTCCAAAAGTGCTTGTCATTTCCGAACCCCCGCCGGGCGCCTCCCCGGTGACAAAGAGTTCGGTCACGTCAACATAGCTGAAGTTATCGTCTTTGGGATCCAAACGGTTTACCTCCCTACAGCAATTCTTTCTGAATGGAAGTCATTGTTAAGGCAATGATTCTTTTAAGCGTAACGGCAACATTACCACCGCTCAAAGCGCTTGCCTCAAATGCAGGCGCCCTTAAGCGGCTGTTTAAGTCTTTTTGCAGTATTTCCACTGGAAGAACAGGTATATCGGATTTTTTCAGGTCCATTTTATTGTACTGCATCACAAACGGAATTTTAAAAAGATCCAGATTGTAAGACTTCAGGTTTTCGTGAAGCTGATTTAAGGATTGGATGTTACTTTCTCGTCGTTCCTTCGTCGCATCGGCAACAAATACGATCCCGTCAACTCCTTTTAAGACCAATTTTCTGGTTGCATTGTATTTGACCTGCCCGGGCACTGTGTACAACTGAATTTTGACTTCATATCCCTTAATTTGTCCAATATCAAAAGGGAGAAAGTCGAAAAAGAGCGTCCTGTCACCATGGGTTTTCAGGCTGACCATTTCCGTCTTAATTCTCTGGCGATACTTATCATTTATGTATTCAAGGTTGCTCGTCTTCCCTCCTCTGCCGGGACCGTAATAGACAATTTTGACCTGGACCTCTTTGTTTCTTATGTTAATGAATGCCAAATCAAGCTCTCCAGGCTAAAGGCTGAATGATTTTTTATTTAAGCGCCTATGTCCCATCCACGACCTCCGTAACATTTGTAGCGTTACGTAGCGCTAACCTTGGTTTGTCCGCATATGTTTCGTATTTTTTCTATAACTTCAACTACTTTTAACCTCAGGAATCCTAATGACAGTTCCTTATTAAACATAGTTATAAGCAGAAGTTCTTCGTTTACTTTGCTGAAATGGATGCTCGCCTTTTCTCCTTTGTGAAAAAGGAGTGAAAACTCGGTTTCTCCAACGAGCTTGGCCATTGCATCCACAGTTGCATAATTGCCTGCCGCCAGGGCTGCGAATGCATAAGTGTCAACCGTACATTTGCCGTTGTCACATTTGGCTATCGTGTTGCCGGCCATATCGATGAGCATGACGCATTCAACACCTATATCGACCAGGTCCTCTTTTAACGTATTGTCGATATCTTCGAGTTGATCCTGATTTACAAAGCCGTAATTCATTAGTCTGCCTCATGCCCGTTGTTTATTATACAGAACATAAAAGTCCGATCCACCCCTCCATGCTGCGTCACTCGCTACGGTGCCTGCTTATACAATGCTACATGGGTTGCTCCGCCGGCTCCTCGCTCGTTCCTTGCATAAAGGAAGGAAACTCAAATTTATGTTATTGCGTATAGTCACATTTAAGGTTATCCCCTAAAGAAAAACCTTTACCAAAATTTTGATATTCTACTACAAATTTGATATCCTAAACAACAGCGTTTGTCAAAAGATATTACATCTCTGCACGATAAGTTCCAAAACTATTTCAAGCCTCTGAAACGGTAACACGGAGCCTTGAAATACGGCGCACAACAGTCTGTTTGTAACCGATCACGGGGCAATAAACACCGCTGAAAACCCCTCTGACTGTAATGGGCCACAGGTGTAACAGCTTACGTCCAGACCGATAATGTGAAGGAGCCGGAAATGGAAGCAAAAATATTGGTAGTTGACGACAACAAGGCATCATGCAAGCTTATTCACAAATATTTCAGCAAGTTCGGTTGTGAAATCGATATGGCCTACGACGCCCATAGCGCGATCGAAGTTCTAAAATCAGCGGAGTATGATGTTGTCATAACCGACAAAAACATGCCCGCACTAGGTCAAAGCAGCGAAGGAGGCATGGAAGTTTTAAGTCATGTGGTCGCGAATTCGCCTGCCACGCAGGTAATTATGGTGACCGGATATGCAACGGTGGAATCCGCAATAGAGGCAATGAGACTCGGCGCATTTGATTATATCACAAAACCGTTTGAATTAGAGGTGTTAAAGGAAAAAGTCGAGCGGATAATGTGGTATAGAAGATTTATTAATAATTCAGATACGATCCAAGGCTATAAAGCCCTTCAGAACCAGATCATTCAGATGCTGAAAAAAAGGGAAACGCTTACTAAAGACGAATTTCACAACCTGTTAATGTCATTCAACGTTAAGGTAGATCATTTTTTTGACAAGCAGAAGGAACTTGAAAGGATGTTGCTTGTGCAGAAAGAGGCGCTTGCCACTATTGCGTCTCACGCGGAATGGCTCCTGGAATCCATTGATCCGGAAGACCCCGCTTTTGAAATAATTGAGAATATCCGTCAGGCGTCTCACAAGAGTATATAGGCCTGACTGGTGTCTGTATAGAAATGGCCCTTTTAGGGTTTAGGGATCATGGGTCAACAAAAACAACTGAAAAATCAATCCGTTATCCCGGCCCCCGACCCCCGATCCCTGACCCCTGACCCCCTGTCCAGAAATGTGACATTTCTGGACAGACACTAACTAACTAACTATCACATAATACCGGTCACCTGAACTGATGAAAACGATTATTCTGGGAGTCGGCGACATTGCCGTATCAAACCGGCCTGGGGTTGTACTGAAGACGTACGGTCTCGGCTCTTGTGTGGCTGTTATAATTGTGGACCGCAAGGTGCGAAGTGCGGGTATGGCGCACATTGCTCTCCCCGATTCCGCGATGATAACGGACCCTGAAAAAAATGAAAAACCGGGCCGTTTCGCTGATATAGGAATTCACGCACTTGTCAAAAAAATGGGTAAATTCAACAAAGGGAACCCTAACCATTATCAGGTAAAGATTGTGGGTGGGGCAAACGTTCTGGACATACGAAATATATTAAGGATCGGAGAAAAAAATATCCTGGCCGTCAAAAAGGCGCTCTGGAAGTATAGAATAAAAGTGACGGCAGAAGATACCGGCGGTAAAATCGCCAGAACCGTATTCGTCAGTGTTGCTACCGGAGAGACAATGGTTGTTGTTGCCGGAAAGGCCGAAAATCGACTGTAAGAGTAAGTTAGTGCCAACGGTTACGTATGAGATATACCTGTATGCCCGTTTTTCAACTGACCGAATTGTTAATCTTCCCGCCGACTGAACTGGCCCGTTCGGATGGACTGCTGGCAGTAGGCGGGGATCTTTCTGAAGCCAGACTCCTTCTTGCATACGAACTGGGCATTTTCCCGTGGTATTCTCCAGGCGAGCCGATTCTCTGGTGGGCGCCGGCGCCTCGTCTTGTCCTGGAACCCCAAAAATTCCGAATGTCTAAAAGACTTGCCAGAGAGATCAGAAAGGGCACCTTCAGAGTCACCATGGACCAGGCATTCTCCGATGTTATCACGGAATGCTCCGATATCCGGGTAGAGAGAAATAAAGAGACCTGGATTACCAATGAGATGAGGGATGCTTACATCAGGCTGCATGAACTCGGTTATGCCCATTCGGTTGAATGTTGGAAGGATGAAAAACTTGCAGGAGGTCTTTACGGAGTCTCTCTCGGCACAGTCTTTTTCGGCGAATCCATGTTCAGTCGCGTATCAAACAGCTCCAAGGTGGCTTTGGCGACTCTGGCCCGGATTCTGACGGAATGGGAATTTGATATGATTGACTGCCAGATGAAAACCGGCCACCTGATGAGCCTGGGAGCTCAACAAATTAATGGCCAGGAATTCTACACCCGCCTGCTGGAATACGTACATCGTCCCACCCGTCGTGGTAAGTGGCGGCTCTAATCAATGCCCGTCCAAAAATACCATGTCTTAAATCTTCCCGAATAATTCCGGCTTACACTTGACATGTCATATCTATTATATTTAAACTCCGATCACTTTTTTTGACCTGGAAGCAATTCCTGAAAAAAAATAATCCGCGGCAACTGGGTGTTGCCTGTAACATTGTGTAATTAGTGCAAAAAATGAAGGTTATCTGATGGTATTCAACATACTGCTGTACGCCTCTTTGATCATTTTTTTCATTGGCCTGATTTATAAGGTCTATAGATGGTTTTCGCGCAATGTGACCGTTGCGGCGAGGGATGTTGCAGCTCCAGCCAGAATGCTGGCCGCCATAAAAGGCATATTTTCAGTGCTGTTCAGTTCTAAAATTGCGACCCTTGTCCGGGTCTTCTTTGTTGACGTACTACTCCAGCAGAGGATTTTGAAAATTGATGCTATCCGCTGGCTGACGCACTTCCTGATATTCAGCGGTTTCATGATGCTTCTGCTGATGCACGCACTTGATTCGTTGATAACCGAGCCCCTCTTTGCCGGCTACCACTCTACCAAAAATCCCTTCATGTTCCTGCGCGATTTTTTTGCGCTCATGGTCTGTGTCGGCATAGCACTTGCCGTTTACAGACGCTTCTTCCTGAAAATTTTCCAGGTTAAAAACAGCGGCCAGGACAAGTACGCCCTGACAATTCTTGCCGTTATCGTGCTTTCGGGAATATGGCTTGAAGGTCTTAAAATCTCGTCCTATTCCGAATTTCAAAATATGGTGGAAGAATATTCCTGGATTGATGATAAAACCGAAAAGGCAGCCCTGGAAAGCCTGTGGGTCAAGAAATTCGGCCTTGTCTCACCAAACACGGATCTTCAGTCCGATGCCGCGGCAATGGCGCTTGGCCGGGAAAGCCATGAAAATTATTGCGCTGATTGTCATTCCTCGATCGGATGGGCCTTTACTGGAATAATCGCGGCAAAAATCATCAGTCCCGTTGCACTGCTTCTGGACCGAATCCACATTGTGGATATCCTCTATTACATTCACATTATGGCCTGCTTTATCGGTCTTGCCTATCTGCCCTTCAGCAAGATGTTTCACATAATAGCCACTCCATTAATTCTCATGGCCGGGGCTGTCATGGACAGGGAGACATCGAACGCGGTAAATATTGCGACCAGGCAGGCTATTGAACTGGATGCCTGCACACACTGTGGTATATGCAGTATGCACTGCTCCGCGATAATGGTTTCCGAGGCCCTGGCCAATGATTACGTGCTTCCTTCTGAAAAAATGGTGGCCTTGAAAACCTTGACAACCGGGAAGGGGATCGGCTCTGCGGAAATGAAGGCTGTCAGAGAAGGGGTTTACATGTGTACCAACTGTGACAGATGCACAGTTGTCTGTCCCTCGGGAATCAATCTGAAGGAACTTTGGCCCGGGGTAAGGGAAAATCTGGTTCAGGGAGAAATTCCCGAACCGCTGCTTCTTTCACCCTTTTCCTTTGTCCGGGGGCTGAACAGGGCGGATTTTGTCGCGGATGATTATTCCGCGCCGCTCAGGTCAGCCCGGCAGACCCTTGCCGGAAAATTCGATTCTCTTATAGACGCGGACAACCCCTTGGATCTGGGCGAGACCGACGGACTCGATCTCAGCAGCTATCCTGGGGACGCCACATTTGCTTATTGCTTCGAATGCCGGAACTGCACTACCGTATGCCCGGTTGTCGGCCATTACGACAATCCCGAAGCAGAGCTCGGCCTGCTGCCTCATCAGATTATGTGTTGCCTGGGGCTTGGAATGAATGAGATGGCATACGGCGCCAGGATGATCTGGGATTGCCTGGCCTGTTACCAGTGTCAGGAACACTGCCCACAAAATGTCAGCGTAACCGACCTGATATACAGGCTTAAAAATCTGGCGGTTGAAAACGTGAAAGAGGCGTGAAATAATGAAAAAATACGCGTTGTTTCTGGGCTGCAACATCCCTGCCCGGGTCAGACAGTATGCTGATTCAGCCGTGGCGGTTTTTGAAGAACTGGGAGTCGGCCTGGTGGATATTCCTATGTTTAACTGCTGCGGGTATCCTGTGCGGAATTATGATCAGACGGCTTTTCTCCTCTCTGCCGCAAGAAATATGGCGCTGGTTAAAAAAGCCGGGCTTAACGATATGCTCGTTATGTGCAACTGCTGTTACGGCAGCCTTAAAAAAGCGGAATATGTAATGAAGGAAGGAGGACGGTTGCGCAAAAAGATTGATCTGTTGCTTGCACGGAACGATCTGGAATTCTCAGACAGCATCCAGGTAAAGCACTTACTCTCCGTGCTTTATGTTGATGTAGGCATTGAAATGATTCGGAATAAAGTGTCCCAGCCTTTTGGTGATCTTAAGATAGGAACGTATTACGGGTGCCATGCCCTTCGTCCCAGCAAAATCACCCAGTTTGATGATCCCGTGGCCCCATCCCTGTTTGACGAACTCGTGGAACTGACCGGAGCTCAAAGCGTGGACTGGCCCTCCAGACTGGAATGCTGCGGCGCTCCTCTGACCGGAGTCAACGATCACCTTGCAATGTCCATGGCCGATAAAAAGCTGTCGGACGCGAGGGATGCAGGCGCCGAATATCTTTGCACGGCCTGTCCGTTCTGTTATATGCAGTTTAACGCGGCCCGGGAAAACGGATGTTCCTCCATCCTGTATCCCCAGCTTTTAGGCCTCAGCATGGGAATTGATAGAGAGACACTGGGAGTAAGTGATCATATGTGCCGTACCTGCACGCACTCAGGGCAAGCAGCATAGTGATAAGCGTTTAGTTGTCAGGGGTCAGGGGCCAGAATAACCGAGTGATTTTTCAGTTGTTTTTGCTGACCCCTGACCCCTGACAACTGATTTTCTTCTACAAGGGAGTAGAGCATGTCAAAGGACAAAACAGGCGCAGTTCTCGTGATTGGCGGTGGAATAACCGGAATGCAGGCTGCTCTGGATCTGGCCGATTCCGGTTATTATGTCTATCTCGTGGAGAGATCGAGTTCCATTGGCGGGATGATGTCGCAGCTGGACAAGACATTCCCCACCAATGAATGCGCCATGTGAATTATCTCGCCCAAACTGGTCGAGGTCGGCCGGCACATTAATATCGAACTGCTCACCCTGTCCGAGGTGAAAAGCATTTCGGGCGAGGAAGGCAATTTCCAGGTGCAACTGGTTCAATATCCCCGGTACGTGGATACTGAAAAGTGCATTGCATGCGGCCTGTGCGCGGAGAAATGCCCCCAAAAGGTCCCTAATGAATACGACATGGGGCTGAGCAGGCGGAAGGCGATTTACGTACAGTACGCCCAGGCCATACCGTTGAAGTATGCGATTGATTCGACACAGTGCATCTTTTTTCTAAAAGGGAGATGCAAGGCATGCGAAAAATTCTGCCCCAGCGGCGCTATTAACTTTAACGACAAAGAACGGGAACTGAACCTTGATGTCGGCGCAGTAGTCGTCACCACAGGGAGCAGGATTTATGATCCCGGAACCTATGATACATTCGGTTATGCGAAATCACCTAACGTGGTAACAAGTCTTGAATTCGAGAGGATTCTCGCTTCGTCGGGCCCCTATGGCGGACATCTGGTAAGGCCATCGGACGGGAAGGAGCCGAAAAAAATCGCCTGGCTCCAGTGTATCGGTTCAAGAGACGCTCACCTGGGTTCTAAAGGATACTGTTCCTCGGTCTGCTGCACCTATGCGGTCAAGGAGGCCATGCTTGCAAAGGAACACGCCAAGGATGATCTGGATACTGCAATATTCTATATTGATATCCGCACAACCGGAAAAGACTTTGAGCGATATTACAACCGGGCCAAAGATGAGCATGGGGTCCGTTTTATAAAATCAAGGATCACCGACGTCTCTCCCAGTAACGAAAACGGTATGCACGTAATCAGATACGTGGACCAGGCCGGAATCACGGTTAAGGAAGAGTTTGACATTGTCGTGATGTCGGTGGGGCTTGGCGCGACCAAAGAGGGGACGGAGCTTGCCGAAAGGCTTGACATTGAGCTTGACCATTACCGTTTTGCGGGTACGGGCGGTTTTGAACCTGTAATGAGTTCAAGACCCGGGATCTATGTCTGCGGTACCTTCCAGGCCCCGAAAGACATTCCATCCTCTGTTATTGATTCAAGCGCTGCCGCGGGCGCTGTGGGCAGTAAATTATCCCGGGCCCGCTGGAGCCTTACCAAGACGAAACATGTCCCCGATGAAATCGACATCCGTGGCCGTTCCACACGAATCGGTGTTTTCGTATGTTGTTGTGGAACTAATATTGCGGGCGTTGTGGATGTTCCAGCGGTCGTTGAATTTACAAAGAGCCTGCCCGGGGTTGTCTATGTAGAGGAAAACATGTTCAGTTGTTCCCAGGACACACAGGACAGGATAAGCCAGGTGATAAAGGAACAACGGTTGACCCGAATGGTTGTCGCGGCCTGTACGCCAAAGACCCATGAGCCGCTTTTTCAGGAAACCCTGACCAGTGCCGGAATTAACAAATACCTTTTTGAAATGGCAAACATCCGGAACCAATGTTCCTGGGTCCACAGGGAAGAACCTGAAAAGGCCACTGAAAAGGCGAAAGATCTGATTAAAATGGCTGTTTCCAAGGCCTTTGTACTTGAGCCTCTTTCCGAACCGACCGTGGAGATCAACCAGCAGGCGCTTGTGATAGGCGGCGGGTTGGCAGGCATTTCAGCAGCAAAGAATCTGGCTGAACAGGGTTACTTCACCTATCTTGTAGAAAAATCCGGCGCACTTGGGGGGCAGGCGAAATATATCCACGAGACCTGGCGCGGTGAAGATGTGCAGACCCACCTTTCCGCACTCATAAAAAAGGTGCAGGCAAATGAAAATATCGAGATTCTCTTAAATACCGAGATCACGGATGTTGAGGGCTTTGTGGGAAATTTCAAGACCACGGTCCATGATAACGGCGATTCAACAAGAGTCCTTGAACACGGTGTCGTCATTATTGCCTCAGGGGCCTCGGAACTCAAACCAGATCAGTATCTCTACGGCAGAGATAAGCGGGTTCTAACCGGCCTGGAGCTCCAGCGGTGCATCATTGATAATGATTCTTTACTTACCGAGGCCAAAACAGCTCTATTTATCCAATGTGTCGGTTCCCGCATTCCCGAGCGCCCCTATTGCTCAAAGGTCTGCTGCACCCAGTCGGTTAAAAGCGCACTGACGCTTAAAAAAATCAATCCAGGAATGAAACTCGTTGTTCTTTACCGGGATATGCGGACCTATGGCCTGAGAGAGGACCTCTACAGGGAGGCGCGTGCGGCCGGTATCCGTTTTATCCGTTATAATTCTGAAAAAGATCTGACAGTGACTGCGCGGCAAGACGGCCTTGAGATAAGCTTTACGGACCGTGTACTCAGGCGGCGGATGGTGACAAGGTCCGACATTCTGGTTCTGGCATCAGCCATTGTGCAGGATAAAAAGAATCCGTTGGCACAATTTTATAAACTTTCACAGAATGAAGACGGCTTTTTTGCGGAAGCGCATGTAAAACTCCGTCCGAATGACTTTGCAACCGACGGTGTCTTCATGTGCGGGCTTGCCCATTCGCCTAAATCGATCGACGAATCAATAACCCAGGCGCAGGCTGCCGCGGCAAGGGCTGTCACGCTTCTTTCCGCGATAAAGCTCTCGGTTGCGGGCACGGTCGCACAGGTAGACCCGAACAGGTGCAGCAGCTGCGGCGTCTGCGTATCAATATGCCCATATTCAGCGCCCGGACTGAATCCAAATTCAGGCAAATCCGAGATACAGCCCACCCTGTGCAAGGGATGCGGACTCTGTGTCACATCATGCCGCTCAGGGGCCATCACTCTGAAGGGGTTTGACAATGCTCAATTAATGGCAATGACCCAGGCCGCTTTGGCTGCGTGATTGGTTGCATCATTGACTTTTAAGGAGTACTACTGATGCCTGAGAACATATACGGATTTAAATACGATCAGTATGGAAACACCAGGTCCATTATAGCAAAAAGAGTTGGGCCTGCTCTGCAATACAGCAATTATATCAATAAAGGAACCGCATTTAATGAAAAAGAGCGTCAACGTCTCGGGTTAAACGGCGCTTTGCCCCCATCTCCACGCTCCCTTGACCAGCAGGTTAGCAGCAGCGCCGTAAAAATCGCAAACAAAGAGGATGATATCGAGCGATTCATTTATATACGGTCGCTTTTTGACCGGAATGTCACTCTTGCCCATGCCCTTATTCAGAGCGATATAGAAAAGTACATGGGAATTATTTACACACCCACTGTCGGCCTTGCCTGTCAGCGCTATTCATCTATTTTCCGCAACGCCAACGGACTCCATTTTTATCCCGGCAATATTGAATACGCGGAAGACATATTGCGCCGTTATGTGCATCAGGACATTCGGGTGGCCGTGGTGACGGACAACCAGGGAATTTTAGGTATAGGGGATCAGGGGGCCGGAGGTATCGCCATCTGCCTCGGCAAGCTGATGCTATATACCCAGGGTGCGGGAATTGCTCCCTGGCACTGTCTGCCGATTTCTCTGGATGTCGGCACTGATAATAAGGCATTACTTGAAGATGATTATTATCTTGGATGGCGTCATGAACGACTCATTGGTAATGATTATGTGCGTTTTGTGCAGCGTTTTGCCAAGGCATTTCGTGCTGTTTTTCCCAATGCCTTATGCCAGTGGGAAGATTTTTCAAAACAGAACGCCTTTGCCATTAGAGATGCCTACCTGCATGATCTGATTTCTTTTAATGATGATATTCAGGGTACCGGCGCGGTTACCCTGGCCGGCATATTGACTGCCATGCGTATCAAGCAGGAAAAATTGCAGGATCAGGTTTTCCTCATTCATGGAGCCGGCGCCGGTGGAATCGGGATTGCCGAACAGATCGAAACCGCTCTTATTGAACAGGGCATGTCTCGGGAGATAGCCCGGGGGAAAATATTCACCCTTGACAGCCGCGGGCTGGTGACCAATGACAGGAAACTTGAGCCCTATAAGGAAAAATTTGCCAAAGACCCGGCAAAACTGGGTTGGCTCAAAAAGCCGGGAGACGAATTCCTTGAAAACGTAATAGCCAACGAAAAGGTAACCGTTCTTATCGGCACTTCAGGGCAGTCAGGCTGTTTTAACAGAGATGTGGTTCAGGCGACTCTGGACAACACCCAACGGCCGGTGATTCTTCCATTAAGCAATCCGACGGCAAACACTGAAGTTTTGCCCGAGCATGTGTATAAATGGACAGACGGCCGGGCTCTGGTGGCAACCGGCAGCCCATTTTCGCCAGTGACTCATAATGGTGAAACGTATAACATTAGCCAGTGCAATAATGTTTTTGTTTTTCCAGGTGTTGGACTCGGTATTATCGCCTCCGGCGCTAAAGAGGTTTTACCCTCATTCTTTACAGCCGCCGCTCATGCTGTTTCAGGTTGTGTCACCTCCGAGGCTATGGCCAGGGGAGAACTTTTGCCACCTGTTACCAAATTGCGTGAAGTCAGTCTGAAAGTGGCCAAAGCCTCCGGTCTTTCAGCAATTAAGGCAAATATCGGCCATCTCTGCGCCTTTAGTGATTTCCAACATGACAATGATGAGGAACGGTTAAACGAATTGATTTCCAACATGCGCTGGAAACCGGAATACCTGCCTATTATTCCGGAATCATAGAGAACGTTGTGTTATGGGTTGCAGGTTACACTTCGCTAATCCCGAAAAAAGGCGGGTTTGGAACCCTCCCCTACTATATAAAAATGTATTCAGGTCTGCGGAACACGGTGTGAGTCCGTGGCGGTCCCGCCGCTGTAAACGGGGACCCGGCGCTTAAGTGAAGTGAGAAGCCACTGTTGTGAGCTTGAAAGAGTATCATGATGGGAAGGCTGAGCGCCGGGGTCGATCCGGAAGCCAGAAGACGCGCTGAATAGTAAAAATCTAAATCCTACAGCCGCCTCGACGCCCTCGGTCTCGGTGCACGAACAACTGCAGGATTTAGGTTTAAAAAAATTATCGAACCTGATGGTAAAGGGTTCCGGCGGACTGATCTATTATGTCTGCCGGGACCTTTTTTATTCGGAATATCAAGGAGAAGAGCATTTAATGAAAGCCATTCTTGTTAAGGAGATCGGCAGATTCGAGTATGTCGATGTGAGTGATCCGGAACCTGGACCGGATGAGGTCCTAATCAAGGTCGACCTGGCAGGACTCTGCCGGACCGATCTCAAGATTATTGAGGTCGGCCACCGTGATCTTGTCCTGCCCCGAATTCCGGCTGAGGAAGTTGTTGGAACGGTCTGCGGTATCGGTCAAAAGGCTTATGCGGGGATGATCGGCAAAAGGGTTTACGTGTACCCGGGAACAAGCTGCGGTGAGTGTCGATTTTGTCGAAGCGGGGCCGGAAATCTTTGCGGGTCCATGCAGATAATGGGCTTTCACCGTGACGGCGGATTTGCCGAATATGTCACAGCGCCTGTAAGGAGCCTGATTGAGATACCGGATGGCCTGGAGTTTGAACAGGCGGTATTCGCGGAACCCCTTTCGTGCTGCCTGAATGCGATCGAACTTGCGCGGCTCAAGGCCAATGAGACAATAGTGATCTATGGGGCCGGACCCGCGGGCACTCTCCTTTCACGCGCAGCATCGACAATCGGGGCAAAACCCACAGTTGTGGAACCGGATGAACGAAGGCGCGGACTGGTTAACGGGTGTGCAAAGATCCCGGATCAACTCTTTGACGTGGCAATTATTGCTGTCGGCTCTCACGATGCGTATCTCGACGCAATCCAGCATCTTGAACCCCGCGGCCGAATGGTTGTTTTCTCCGGCCTGGCGCCGGATGTTGCATGCCAACGGATCGATCTGAACAGGCTTCATTACCTGGAACAGACAATTACAGGCGCCTATGGATGCACTTATAGACACAGTGTGCGGGCAATCGAGTGGATAGACCAGGGCAGGGTTGAGGTCCGGGACATGATATCTCACAGGTTTCCGCTGAAACAGCTTTCCCATGCACTTGATCTAGTCAAAAAACGTCTGGGCATGAAAATACTACTCTATCCACGGATAGTTGAATGATAGTGATGGAGAAAATAAATGAATGAAGACAAACTGAAGATGTTTGGTAAAGGAATACAGCGGTTGATAAACAGGGAGAATCTCTCAAGGGAAGAGACCTATGCCATGTTTTGCCAGGTGCTGAAAAACGAACAACCGGATTTGCACCAGGGCGCCTTTCTTGCCGCTTTGGTAAGCAAGGGCGAGACAGCGCAGGAGATAGCCGGGGCGTGGAAGGCGATAGATGAGCTTGATACGGTTGAAACAGTGTCCAAGCTTCCGGAAGTTCTGGTGGAGAATTCCGGCACTGGAATGGATTCCTTAAAGACGTTTAATGTGAGCAGCGCAGCGGCAATCGTTGCCTCTGCCTGCGGCGCAGCCATGGCAAGACACGGGGCGCGGGCGCTTACCTCGTGCTGCGGAACAGTTGATATCCTTGAATCAGTGGGGCTTGACGTGGAATGTGACGTGGCGGTTGTTGAAAAGAGTATTAAATCAGAAGGGATAGGTCTTTTCAACGGAATGAGCCCTAAAGTACATCCAGGCGCACTGGGAAGAATTCTGAGCCGAATCCGTTTCGGCTCAACCCTGAACATTGCCGCTTCCCTGGCAAATCCGGCCCGCCCTAATCATGGCCTGCGCGGTGTCTATTCAGAGAGCATGCTTCCCCTGGCGGCCGGAATAATGGCGGAAACAGGTTATAAAAGAGGGATGGTGGTCCACGGGAAAGACGACCGGCTTCTTGGCGGCATGGACGAGATCTCAATAACAGGTGAAACAACTGTTGAGGAATTTAAGGAAAGCGGGGAAACTTTTACTTACAGGCTGCGTCCCGAAGATGTGGGATTAAAAACAACCCTATTCGAAGACATTGCAGCAACCGGAGACCTTGTAACGGAATCCGAGCGTTTTGTGCGAGTCCTGACCGGGCGGGGCCATGAGGCGTGTGTAGATTTCACATGTTATAACGCAGGCGCTGTTTTGTATGTAGCCGGTCTTACAGACACGATTGAGGCAGGCGTCACGGTTTGCCGTGAGGCTATTGGAAACGGATCGGCAATGGAAAAGTTGAGAAACTGGGTTCAGACACAAAACCATAGCCCGCAAAAGGGGCTCGACCGCCTTGAACAGGTTGTCAAAAGGGCATATAGTATGTAACAATGGAATTGTTCAGGTGTATAGGTTGAGGGTATCTTGAAAAATTAGGATTTTCGTTCAAGGTCAAGGCGTGCCCAAAATTTTACCGGAGGCATATAGTTGATATTCCGAGGATAAAATTTTGGGCACAACGCAGAGATTGGGCGAAAAGACAATTTTTCAAGGTACCCTTGAAGGTTGAAGTGGGTAGGATGGGCAGTGCCCACCGATTTGGGTTTCAAAACAGTTTGGAAGAAAAAACATGCAAAAGACCATTCCAGTCGAAGAGGCCGTGGGCATGGTTCTGCCTCACGACATAACCGAGATCAGGACCCCAAGCGTGCAGGCTGATGACGATTCCGGGGATACGGGAGGAAAACAGGATTCCTTCAAGGGGCCTGCGTTTAAAAAGGGGCATGTTATCAGACTGGAGGATATTCCGCATCTGAAACGGCTGGGCAAGGAACATATCTATGTTCTCCGCCTGGGGCCTGGGGATATTCACGAAAATGAGGCCGCCCGGCAGTTAGCCGGTGCGCTGGCCGGATCCGGCGTTGTTGTGTCCGGGGAACCTTCCGAGGGCAAACTGAACATTACGGCCGGGATTGATGGATTATTAAAGATCGATACCCACGCCCTGTATCAGATCAATTTCCTGGGTGATGTGATCTGTTCCACTCTGCATACAAATATTATGGTCAATAGGGGCGACCATGTGGCAGCTACCCGTTTGATTCCCCTTGTCGGCAAAAGGGATGTGGTGGACCGGGCAACAGATATCGCCGGGCAGAGCGGGGGGGTGATTCGGGTCTTGCCTTTGAAAAAGGCCAGGGCCGGTCTGGTGATCACCGGTAACGAGGTCTTTCACGGTCGAATCAAGGATAAGTTTGAGCCGGTTCTCAGAAAAAAACTTTCAGCAATCGGATCTGAAGTGATTCAGGTGAGCATTGCACCGGACGAGGTCGATGTAATTGCGGACAAAATAAAAGACTGCCTTGATGCAGGGGCAGACCTTATTGTGACCAGCGGCGGCATGTCGGTGGATCCGGACGATGTAACCCGGTTCGGGATAAAGGCGGCGGGTGCGGTTGATATCGTTTACGGCACCCCGGTCCTGCCCGGCGCCATGTTCCTCGTGGGATACATCGGAAAAGTGCCTGTGCTCGGACTTCCGGCCTGCGGCATGTTTCATAAGATTACGGTCTTTGATCTGGTTCTACCACGCATACTTGCCGGAGAAAAAATTCGGAGAAAGGAGTTTGCTGAATTGGGCCACGGCGGACTATGCCGCAATTGCAAGAAGTGCATGTTTCCGGTTTGCGGTTTTGGGAAATAAATAGATGATACACTCGTAAAAATTGCTGCGACGCGGCAGATCGAACTTTTTGCGACACCATCAACAGATCGGTTTCCGTAATCTTCAGGGTATCTTGAATAATTTAGGATTTTCGTTCGAGGTCAAGAAACAATGAAAATGAAAAAGCACCCATTCGGGTATAAACTCCGCATATTAGGTATATGTGAGCATTTTTCATTTTTATTGTGACGCCGAGATCGGACGAAAAGACAATTATTCAAGATGGCCTTCAGCTTTACGGATAAATTGGTGTCACTACGGTCAAGAAAAACAGCAAGTTGTTTAAAAATAATCTTGACTTCCGTTGTATGTCGGGAATATCTTTTGGGTAAAGATACTTGTTTTTCAGGTTGTGTCGGGATGTGGCCGGAAAAGTTGACGAAGGCCCTAATTCCGAAAGATAATTATACGCTATTCAGTTATTTCACATTCGGAAAGGTACACTTTCAGGACGTGTGAGACTGGCAGACAAGGAGGTGAACCATGAACAAGAAAATACTGGCATCAATCGACAATTCCGAAAACGCCATGCGGGCTGTTGAATTCATTGCTGAGGCATTGAACAAAAACTGTGAAGTCACTTTGCTGAGCATCTTGGCGGATACAGCGGCTATATGTGATCTGCACGATCCCAGTCTATCCCCCGCCTTTGTCTCGGGAAAGGACTATTTTTGCGCACTGGAGCATGAAAAAAAAGAACAGATGAAAGAGGCTGGTAAAAAGGCCAAAGAACTGCTCATTGAGGCTGGATTTAAAGAAGATAAGGTCATTGCAAAAACTCAGACCAAGAGGAAGGGGATAGCGCGTGACATTATCGCTGAAGCGGAATCCGGTTATGATACCATTGTAATGGGAAGAAGGGGGCTTTCGGGCATCAAGCAATTCATGCTGGGAAGCGTATCCCAGAAAGTCCTTAATGGAAGTAAGGGCATGTCGATTATACTGGTTGATTAGTCTGGATCTCCGCCGGTCCTTGCCCGGAAATTGTATCAGGGCAAAGGAATGCCGGTTCAGGCATACCGAATAAAACAATTGCCGAATTTGCCGAAAATGCGTGACAGAGGACGCATTGCGTGATTATCATGCAAAGTGTCCCTGATTGCGTAAATGGGTAAATTCGGCAATTGTCGTTTCCGGCCCCCCTTTTTTGTTTGGATCCGGATGGTTAACAATGACCATTAAACATGAGAAGATCAGATGGCAGGACCTGGTTTACAGAACCGGCCTGGGCGAAGATGAACTTAAACGCATTCCAGCCTCTTCATGCGAAAACAATATTACCGAGCTTGACTATTATGTGAATTCGCTAGGCATCAGGGAAGAGAGGCTGTTTGAAGGCGTTTCCCGGCTCCCGGAAGATTTCAAGCATCCCGGCAACTGGCTGAGTCCGATTGATGAAATCAGATTCCATGTCAACATGTTCCGGAATGCTCCGGATCTGTTGACCCATTACGACGCGTACAAAGCAGGACTCCATTTCAAGCATTCCGGAGATTCCCTCTTTCTCGTGCTGGTCAGACTCATGAGCCTTCCCAGGACTCTTCGTGAGATGGCTAAGCACGTCAGAAAGTTCAACAACGAATACAACCTGACCCCCCTCGGTTTCAGCCCCGGCCACACCTTTCTCCTGTTGGAAGACTTCCCCTATTACCGTGAAATATCCCTTGGTCACGAATGTCATTTTGTGCGCGGCATGCTGGCGGCCAATTTTGAAATGCACGACGTGCTTGAATATGATGTGCGGGAGATCGTCTGCGGCAAAAAAATCGCGAACATTGTGGAGAAAGTCTACGGCCGGTACGGCTGGTCGTATCATGAAGACGCGAGAGGTATCTATATTGATAATCGCCGGATCGGCAAGAGGATCGCGCTGAAATCCACACGTCTTGACAAACATGATGTCTTTATGGGTGAAATCGATGAACACGGCGTGGACGCAAATGGTGTCCTCATTGTGGAGGATTTTAACTTCAGGGGACGAAAAATTTTTTCACGTGGAGAGATATATGAGGCTCCCTATTGTTTTTTTGGACTGAAATGGAAAGAGACGGGCCTCTTTAAAAGAATCCTGAGCTGTCTGCCTTCCAAAAAGCGCAACAGGAAAGAGATGATCCGCGAGATGGAAGAGCAGATAGAGTTCACCCATGCCAAGCTGTTTGAATTAAACGAAACGCTTAATGAATCGGAAAGAAAGTCCAGGATATTCAGGGTCTATACAAGATCTTCTCTAGCGGAATATGTTGATTCAGGCAGGGACCCGACCCTGTTTGAGCCGCGAGAGGAGAACAGGGCCATACTGTTTAACGATTTGCGCGGGTTTACATCTATCTCTGAAAAGATGAGGCCTATTGATGTCGTCTCATTTTTAAACGAGTATTTCGATATTATGAATAATGTCATTCTTGAGAACAGGGGCGAGATCGATAAACTCATAGGCGACTGCATAATGGCGAGTTTTGAAAGGTGCGATGATGCAGTACGGGCATCCATCCAAATGAAGGAGCGGGTGCTTGACTATAATCGCATGAGGGTTGAAAAAAGATTGACTCCTGTCTCGTTCGGCGTGGGCATCGGTTATGGCCCGGTCGTGATCGGGAATATCGGTTCAGACAGCAAAATGGATTATACACTCATCGGCGACACGGTGAATTCCGCTTCCAGGATCGAGTCCCTTACCAAGCATTATCATGTGGGCATCGTGATATCAAGAGAGGTTTTTGACAACCTTTCAGGTGAATACTGTGTGCGGCCTCTGGGTCTGGCCCATGTCAAGGGGAGAGAGGCGCCGGTCAATTTATACGAAGTATTCGACTATGAACCTGAAGAGATCAGAAATAAAAAGATAAAGTATATCCCGGAGCTTAACCGTGCTTTTGAGTTGCACGCCAAGGAATATTTTGCCGAGGCTGGAAGGCTGTACGTCTGGCTGATCGACACCATGGGGCCCCACCGTTACCAAAAAGACCTCTGCCTTGATCCAGTCCTGAATTTCTTCCTGTCAACCTGCGTTTCCAACTGTCCACGCTGGCCTCCGTGAGATTTATCCGCCGAGAAGCGGACGTCCGTTTCCATCGCGACAATGGAAAATTGATTTGAAACCTTTGATGAGAACAAAACAAGGCAGGTGAAATCCCCTGCCTTGTTCACTTGATCGGTTATAATAATCGCTCACAAATTTGATAAGAAAAAGTCATGTCATTTACGGCCATGCCGGTTTAGGGGGGCTTTTTAAATAAGATGAAGAAAGAACACATTATCAGGATCGGCAATCAGACCTCGTTCATGGCCTCCGCGCCTCTTGATCCTTTTTTCTATGCGATTGATTCCGGTTTTGATGCATTTGAATGGTTTCCCGACAAAAAGGAATCCGGCGCGGGATGGGACCTGATCGACATTGATAAGGCCAAGCGAAATTTCATAAAAAGGAGCGGGCGCAAAAACGGCGTCACTCTTTCGGTTCACGCGCCATGGTGGGCCGATCCCATGAAGCCGGAATCAGAAGAGGTCTTTCTTGAAAACATCGCCTTTGCAAAGGCGATCGGCGCGGATCTTATCAACATCCATATCATTACCGGCCAGGGAATCGAATCATATGCAGAGGCGCTCATTCCCCTGATTAAATATACGAAAAAGGCGCATCTGAAACTCTCAATCGAAAACACGCCGATTTCAACACCTGATAATTTTAACCGTCTCTTTCATCTTTTCAGAAAAAAGAAAGGTCTGTCCGTGGATCACGTTGGCATGTGTTTTGACCTGGGCCATGCAAACCTCTGCTCAGAGACCAGGAATGATTATATCAGACATCTGGACCTGCTCGATCCCGAGGTTCCTATTATCCATGTTCACCTTCACGAAAACTACGGCGACAGTGACTCTCATCTGCCGATATTCACAGGACCATCTGCGGAAAATGATTCCGGCGTGCGGTTGTTTATCGAGAGATTGAAAAAACGCGGCTTTTCCGGATCGATCATCCTGGAGCAGTGGCCGGAACCGCCTGATCTGCTGAACCGGGCAAGAGAGAGGCTTCTTCTCATAATCGGCGATTATCCGGTGCAAAAGAAGAGGATTCCGGAACAGCCTCTCTTTGCTCCAAATCGATTTGTCAATGAGCTTGTTTTGATGAATGAGGAGCGCCTGAGCTGGAGGGAAAAACTTGACGGAATCGCAAAGATTATAAAAAGTGAGTCGTTTGAGCCCACAAGTGAGAACCTGGCTTATCTTGCGATCTACTGCCGTTTCCTGGGCACCGGCGAGATTACGTGCACTGAAGACGGCCGTCACTTCCGGCCGAGCAGGCATGCCGGCCTGTCCCGGGACATTCACGAACATCTCCTTAAAATCACCACCTCTGACAACGCATTTGTCATAAGAAAGATATTCCCATGGTTGCCCTCGTACGACAGCGCCTTTATGAGAAGCGAGCCCCTGACCAGGATCAGGGATATTGCGCACCGGAACGACATTCCGAAGGATTTGAAAAAAGAGATCAAGCATACTCTTCAGAATAAACTTCATCGGTGCGCTGGACCCGAGGACCTGGCAACGTCCGAATCCATCTTAAGCCGCATTACAGCCCCTGGAGCCGATTACTCGGGCGGTTTTGTGGAACAGTTCAAGATATTTCACGAGGAGCTGAAGGAATTCTTTAATGCAACGTCTGTTAAAAAAAGAGTCAGGAAACTTTTTGAGAGCGGGAACGAGAAGATCGCAAGCCGGGCGGAGAGATTTCTTCACGCCAAAGAGACAATGGGGGACACTGCTGATGAAAATCTCTATCTGCTGGCCCTTTTGACCCAACTCCGCGAAGCAATAGTGGCTAAACTTGAAAAAGAGGTAAGCCTTGACTCCCAGAACCTGGGGCTTGCCGATACAGGGCTTGAGGAATTCGCGTTCGCCCTTTTAAGCGGTCTTATAAACAAATTCAAGATCCCGGCAAGAAAGGTATCCTGGAAGCCGATCATCCACGCACTCTCATTGACGCTCGTCAATCTCAGACTGAGCGGCATCAGCCCGGAGGAATCAAGGGCCGCACAATCAGACCTCCATGGCTGGCGTCACCTGCCCGACCCCTATGACAGAGACCGGCTGCTTCAGGTAAAGGCTGCGGCTGGACGATGCCGAAGACTGGCCGACGAATACAGCGAAACCGTAATGGGACTCTTTTTCGAAAAGGCACTGGAATTGGGCCGGGCGCTTGGCGTTGCCGATCATGCCATAAGGGTGTACTGCGAAGGCGATATCCGCGGCAATCTCGTGTTCCAGCTCTCAAAACTAGTTTCCCTGCTTTTAAAGACCATAAGGATGCGTGCCGGGCTTTTGGCCTGGGATGTTTTGGCGCCAGGCAGAGCCGTTGGCCGCCTGGTCCGGATCACGGACCTCGGCTCGGACGGCAGCAACGATGAAGATGTGATAGCGCTTCTTGAAATGGCGGAAGGAGACGAGACCATTCCGGATCACGTTGCAGGAATCATCCTGCCCCACGAAATTCCGCACCTGTGCCATCTCGGGGTCAGGGCTCGTCAGCAGGGTGTTGTCTTTGTCACATGTGAAGAGAGAGATGAGATTGAACAGCTTCTTAAGCGTACAGGTGAACTCCTGGTTTTAGACGCTTCCTCGGAAACGGTGAGCATTGAAACCGCTGAAGCGGGCACCAAAAAGGCAAAGGAAAAGACGCCCGTATCCATTCAGCTCCCCGAATTCCGGCTGATTTCAGATAAGCCCCTGTTGGATCTCTTAAAGGCTGAAACTCCTCTCTGCGGCGCCAAGGCGGACGGGGTGCGGCGTCTTTACAAACTCTCGGACAGGAAACGTTCAGGGTTTAAGGTTCCTGAAGGGATTGTGGTCCCGTTCGGAGTAATGGAACAGGCCCTTGCCGCAAAGGGTGCTGCAAAGAAAAAATATGAAAAATTGGTTCGGAAGGCAGCCGGACAGGATGAAGCCGGTCTTGCAAAGATAGCGGAAGGGCTTTGTCTGATGATCAAGGGACTTCCGGTTCCTGACGAGATAGCAAAAGCGGTCGCCGGAAAATTCAACAAAAATAAAAGGCTGATGGTCCGTTCAAGCTCAAATTGCGAGGATCTTGAATCAATGGCCGGGGCCGGACTTTACGATTCTGTTGCCAACGTGGCGCCTCAAGATGTGGCTCACGCAGTCTCGGACGTCTGGGCGTCACTCTGGACAAAACGGGCCGCAATCGCAAGGAGACAGACCGGGATCCCCCACGAGAGCGCCCATATGGCCGTTTTTGTTCAAGAGATGATCACGCCGGATTACTCCTTTGTCATGCACACCGTAAATCCGGCAAACCGCAACAGTGATGAAATCCTGGTGGAGCTTGCGGCAGGCCTTGGCGAAACCCTTGTGTCAGGGGCGATCCGTGGAACGCCGCTCCGCATGATTGTCCATAAAAAGACAAAACGGGTAAAGATACTCTCGTTTGCAAATTTCAGTTTTGGAGTGCAGCCTGACCAGGCGTCAGGAACCTGCCTGAAAAGAATGGAATACGCAAACGATAAGCTCACGCAGGACAAGGAGCTCAGAACCAGCCTCACCATCCGTCTTGCCCGTGTGGGCCGGCTTGTTGAAAAGAGTTTCGGCCTGCCCCAGGACATTGAAGGCGCAGTTGCCGGAAAGACTATTTATATTTTTCAGGCCCGACCGCAGCAGGGGGTGTTGGGAATGATGATTGGGAGTTAAGAATTATGAATGGAAAAACGAAAAAAAATCCAACATTATCAACTCCATCCATTCTTGGCCTGTTTCAGAAACGGATACCCGGTGATGATGCCCTTTTGGAGCTGGCGCGTCTTCGGTTCAGGGAATCAGGCCTTGGGATGGAGATTCATTGCGGGACTGGTGATGAGCTGGTGGAACATCTCCTTGAATTCATGCCCCGTCCGCAGACGCGGGCAGTGGTTCATCTGCCGCATGGGATAGATCTTCTTTCCAAAGAAGACGTAAAGCAGGTAATCGGGCTTGCGCGTGCTTTCCATGGCCGGGTCAACGGATTTGTTGTCCATGACCAGCTGGAGGCAATCGACCGGACCGAAGAATATCTCGCAGCCCTTTCAGGGATTGATTCCGAATTGCTCTCGCTTTCCGACGGGCCGTATCTGTACATCGAATATGCATGCGGACTCTCTCCTGATTTTTACATAAGCCTTGTAAAAAAATTCTCAAATCTTCAAAAAGTGACCGCCTGTATCGATATCGGCCACTTCGGTATAATGCAGGCCAAGGATTATTTTCAGAAGATTTTTCCAGGCATGGATATCTGTAGTCTTACTCCCTCGACCCCTGTGCTGCCCGAGATTATCGAGGATGTGGAAAAAGCGACCCAAAGCGCGCTGCCCCTGGTGCTCGCCGTAATCCAGGAGATTACCGGGCTTGGCAAGCCGCTCCATTTTCATCTGCATGACGGCCATCCCCTGTCTGTCTTCAGCCCATTCGGGGTATCGGATCACTTAAGTTTTCTCCATGAAATTCCTATCCCCTTTCCATTCAATGACAGGGCCTCACTTGATCCCATGTTCGGTCCATACGGCCTCTCTAAAATCGTATCCCAGGCGCTTGTTGCCCTTGATCCCGATCTTATCTCATTCACCCTTGAGATCCATCCCCAGGAAGGACGTCTCCCCTTGGGGCCTTACGCCCATCTTTTTACCCACTGGCAGGACAAAACAAATGGAGAGCGCATGAATTACTGGCTTGATCTTCTTATCAAAAATCATTTCTTGGTTCGAGAGGCATATAAGAATTTTCTCGAAATCCAGGCTGGTTCTGGTATATTCGACCGGCATATGCATCAAGAGTGAAATGATAAACTCACTCAACCGCCTTAACCCTGTCCTTTACCCATAAATACTGTATTGGTAAAACCCCGATAGGGGTGGAGGCGTATAGCCGGTGTGCTTCAGCCACCGGTAACGGATA